>NZ_QGMY01000007.1:0-300000 GCF_003173355.1 Methanospirillum lacunae
CCCGTTGCAACATCGCTGTTCACAGTTCGGGCTCCCATCAAACGGCCTCTTATGTTGAACATTCAAGGCTATATACCTTTCCAGGTACCTACCCTCGCTGTTCAACAAAACAACCGCGTTACACGCTCGTGGTGAGCGTGGGATACAATAGTAGATCACGGACGCATATAATAGTTTCTCATGCGCACTGCGTATTTTTACAAAACGGGGGATGATTGAATGATATTCAAATTTCAGGATAGATCCAAAAAAATCCACTATTGCAGGATATTTTTACTTTTACAATAATTTACGAAGAAATATTGGAGGGATTATATCATCAAAACAAACGATGAGCGCAGGTTAGCATCTGACTCATCACAATTCACGACAGATCACGCCGCAGGATCGCCCGCATGTTTCTCGATATACAACTCGCCAAACATCTGCTCCTGGCGCAGACCTACCTTACCATCATGCATCAAAAACAGAAGCGGAATATACACTTGGGAAATAGGCCACCCAAGTCTGGCTGCAACATCCCGGAGAGTGACCGTATCCTGACGTTCAATACAACCAAAGCATTCCAAAAGAACATCGTCAGTGCTTTCATGGTATCCTTCTTCATGAGCAATGGAGACGATATCCTCCGCATACCATCCGTCGTCACGAACCCATGAATCACGCTGGCGCCGACGATCCTCCTTCTCGGCATTTCGAAGCAATGCAATAAGATCATACAGAGTGATCGGCTGTTTGCGCATACTCTTCCGGTCAAGCCGTCTGACAATTTCGTGCTCCAGTAAAAGTATCGGGTTTCCCGGAACTCTCGAAGACCCATAGTCTCCATCCCCTTCATCGATCTCACCATCATCTTCAGGAATTGGATCTTCCTCCTCAACGGCGAGATAGTCAGATTTGATCCGAAGGAGAGTTGCTGCATAGAAAAGGGTGCGACCAGAAACACGGAGGTCAAGCGTCCGCTGCTTTTCCATCTCGGTAAAAAACCGGTCAGTAACCTCGATAATGTTTACATTCCATGGATCGATTTCTCCCCGTTCTGCCATCTGAACAAGGATTTCAACAGGATCTTCAATCATGTATTGAAACTCCGGTTACCAGAGTTGATTTATCCGGTCGAATCGTCACACCAATGATTCGATCTGCTGAATCTATCATCGGCTTCCGGAGTGATATATTGATAAACTGAGAATTTTCTGATAATTCTTTTATAAGATCCGCTATCCGCTCTACATTAGCCCCGTCAAGATTCATATCCACTTCATCAAAGGCGTAGAATGGGGCAGGAATGTACTTCTGTATAGAGAAGATAAACGCAAGTGTTGTGAGAGATTTCTCTCCACCAGATAGAGCAGCCAGATGATGGACTTTCTTATCTCGTGGCTGAACTGCAAATGAAAGCCCTCCGACAAAGGGATCCTCTTCATTCTCCAGTTTCAGCTCACCACTACCAACCGTAAGCCTGGCAAATATTTCCCTGAAGTTTCGGGCTATCTCTGAGAACGCCTGATTAAAAGCCTCTAATTTTTTCTGTGAAAAGAGTTCAATCCTGGCTGAAATTTCTTCGAGTTCCTTTCCAAGTACTTCAAGTCGTTCCTTCCGCTCAGTGGCAATGGCATTGACCTGCTCATACTCCTCAATTGCCCGCATATTCACATCGCCGATTCTGTCAAGTTCAAGAGCAACGGTGCCCATCTCTTCCTCGATAGCCTCAAGAGCCATTTCAGTAGTGACGCCGGCTGCCTCTTCAGTCAGGGAAGCAATCTCTTCAGATAACTCCTTACCTTTTTGCTCAAGACTCTCAATCTTTACAGCAATGCGTTCACGCTTCCCGGTAAGTTCTCTGATCTTGCTTTCAAAGTCATCCACCTGACTGACAAGGGCATTTCGTTTTACCTGGAGATCCTCAATATCGCGTGAAAACCGGGAGAGAATCATTTCAGTCTCTTTTATCTCCTGCTCCTTTCCGGTTATTGATGCATGAGATTCGAGCATACCTGCATCATACCGCTGACTCTGCTCCCTGATCTGATCCATCTGCTGTTTCTGTTCTGCAATGGTCCGTTCAATATATCCACGCTCACGCTGGGCTTCTGCAATATCATTCTCTTTGTTGCGCAGACGGCGTTCAACCTCCTCAACCTGACGGGACGCCTGATCCATCTGCTCAAACAGAGCAGGAACGCCTGTTCCTTCAAGACGGGAAGTAATTCCATCAATTTCTCCCTGCATTGAAGATATTTCCTGACTGATACTACGAATCTTCCCCTCAAGTACAGCAAGATCTTCAGGTCCTCCAGGTGCTGCTGCGATGGCTGCTGCAATCTGATCCTCAAGACTCTTGATCTCCTCCTCCATTGATGTCCGGGATCTGATTGCAACTTCAACTCCGGCACGGGATCTGGCGACGAGCCCTTCCAGGTCCATTCTCCTCTTCTGAACTTCATCCCGTTCAGCAGATGCTACGGTAAGAGCATCATCAAGAGCGGCCTCTTCATCGCTCATCTTTGCAAGATCACCATACAGACGGCGGAGTTCATCTTCAAAAGAACTACCAAACCCTCCGGCTTCTTTTCGGATGCTGCCACCAGTCATGCTCCCGCTTTTTTCAAGCAGAGAACCATCCAGGGTAACCATCCTGAATGAGCCAATCCGTTTCCTGGCATGTTCAAGAGAGTCGACCACAACAGTTCCGGCAAAAACAACTCTGAAAGCCGGGTCAAACCTGGGATCATAATCGAGAAGATCTGTTGCAAACCCGATGATTTCAGATCCATGAGGAGGTTCAGGAAGCGGCTTTGGCCTGAGCTTGTTGAGGGGAAGAAAAGTCACCCTACCCAGATTATTATCTTTCAGAAACTGGATGGCATCAGATGCGATCTGATCGTTTTCAACTACCACAAAGTGGAGCCTCGCACCTGCTGCTGTATTAAGAGCGGTTGCATACTCGGGCTTACACCGGGCAAGACTGGCTATGGTTCCATACACCCCGTCCATTGCCAGGACGGCTTCTATCGCTTTTCCGTATCGTCCCTGTGCCTGTTGCTGAGCTTCCTTGCGGTTTATCTCGATCTTTAGATCCCGGATCTCTTTCCTTAACCGCTCCTGTTCATCGCGTTTCGAGTAGAGATTTGTATCAAGGAGTCCAACCCGCCGGTCATACTCAAGCTTTTCAGTCTCCAGTGCCTCGAGGTTCTTTGATGCTTCCTCTTCGGTCACCTTTCCTGATGCAAGATCACGCTGCAGAAGAGCTACTCTGGACCGGAGGCGATCTTCCTCAGCACTTCTCATCCGGGAACGCTCAATCATAATATCCTGTTCACGAAGAAGGTCACTGCGTTGATCCTTCTTTGTGATCATATTTTTCCTGAGAACCTGGAGTGCCTGCTCATCCTGCTCGTGTTCAGCAGTCTGCTTCTGTATCTCTTTTTCAATGCGACCTGACTCACTCTTTGCAGATGCAAGAGTCATGGCAAGGTTGGTCCGATCAATCGTAAGGTCACGAATCTCGTTATTCTTCAGAGTGAGACGTTCGTCCTGCCTTTTCGTCTCACCATAGATCGAGCCGAGACGCTTGTCATTCTCATCTTTTTCTCTCTGTTGGCGCTCGATATCACGTTTAAATCCCTCAATTGCAGCCTTTGCCTCTGCAATTCGGGAGATGAGGGTCATGTATTCACTGCCGGTCTTCGCACTGATCTCATGATCCACTCCGGCGATTTCATTCTTTACAAAATCCCGTTCATGCGTAGTCCATGAGATATCAGCGTCAGTCTGGGCGAGTGCTTTCTCTTCCTCCCTGGTGCTGTCCTGTAGTGTTTCAAGTTCTTTCTGTTTTGCAGCCAGCCTAGCAGCAGAACGGCAACTGGTCAAGTATTTAAGGCGATCATGGAGGGAGCGATATTTAAGAGCCTGGACTCGCTGCTTTTCGAGGTGAGACAAACGTAATGTTAATTCTTCCAGGTGGGCATTCTGCTCCTGGATATTATTTCTGACACGGTCAAGCTCCACAAACGCAAGGGCTTTTTTCTGGTCAAACTCTGCTACCCCTGCTATCTCATCGATGATCTTTCTTCGTTCCAGATCACTCATCTCAATGATCCGGTTGATATCTCCCTGCATGACGACGTTATACCCATGTGGGACAATTCCCCGCTGGGCAAGAAATTCTAGAAGGTCTCCCTGCCTGCAGGGACGGCCGTTCAGGTACAGATAATTATAGTAGGTACTGTCAGTCCGTTTTATTCGCCTCTTAATGACGGTCCCATCAGAAAAGGTCAATTCAACTTCTGCAGTGTTTTTTCCTGAATTCAGGTTGATCAGATCAGTCAGCCGCTCTGCTCGGAGAGAACGCGATGAGGAAAGAGCAAGGACAAAAAGGATACTATCAATGATATTGCTTTTACCCGAACCATTGGGCCCGGATATTACGGTAAAACCTGGAAATAAAGGGATTTTGGTCTTTCTGCCGAACGACTTAAAATTATCAGTCTCTAAATGAGTGATATGCAAGCCCGGGCACCAGGTTAACGATTATTTCTTCTCTGTCGGATCTACATCTTCGGCAATGATGAGATCACTTCGGTTCCGATCTCCCCCATCCTTTCCCTTGAGTCGGGCGTCACGAGCCGAAGCTATTATGATATCTTCACCAGTATCGCGAACGGGTGCCAGAGTCCCATCCGGCTGCATCTTTAGGGTGACCTTTTCACGGGGAGGCTGCGAAGGAACGGCAGATGCCACAGAATCGGCACTATCTTCTTCAGACCTGGGTGCTTTATTACGGGAAGGGGCTGGTGGCGTTACCGCCTGAATGACCGGAGCAGGACGCTGATCCTTCTTGATCTTCATGACAACCGCCTTCATATCGAGCATCTCATCAGTCAGACCCTTTAATAGTGCCTCTAATTCTGACACCCGTCGTTCTAACCGTTCAGTTCTGTCTTCCGGGGAAGAGTTCGTATACCCATCATCACTCATATCTTCCTACCTCCATCGTTCTTTTGACCAAATCCCAGATTATGTACCAATATTCGCATAATACATATATATTAGCATGCACAACAAGCGAAATTTTGAACGCATATTTACCGTATCTTACATCTTTCAGGACTCCAGATTCAGAAGAAGAACAAACGGGATGAGACAATAAACAAGATACAGGTCAACACCTCGAAACCATATTACCCTCTCAGAGAGTATTTGTATGCACATGGCCTATCTGGAAAAGATCGATCCAGAAATTGCAGAGATCATCGAAAAAGAAAAATCCCGTCAGATTAACGGACTTGAACTCATAGCTTCAGAAAACCTGGTCAGTCAGGCTGTTCTTGAAGCCATGGGATCGATCCTGACCAATAAATATGCAGAGGGATATCCCGGAAAACGATATTACGGTGGTTGCGAATTTCATGACATGGCAGAGAACCTTGCACGGGATCGCGTCTGTTCCCTCTTTGGAGCAGAACACGCTAACGTGCAGCCCCACTCTGGTTCCCAGGCCAATATGGCAGTGTACTTTAGTGCAATCAAACCAGGAGACAAAATTCTTTCAATGAACCTCTCCCAGGGTGGCCATCTCTCACATGGATCTCCAGTGAATTTTTCAGGTATTATCTATGAAGCCCATCAGTACGGTGTTGACTTAAAGACCGAGAGGATGGACTACGGTGCCATCGCAGAGATGGCAAAAAAGATCAAGCCGAAAATGATCGTTTGTGGAGCCAGCGCCTACCCACGGGAGATCGATTTCAAGGCATTTGCCGAGATTGCAAATGATGTTGATGCATACTGTGTTGCAGATATCGCACACATTGCCGGACTCTGTGCAGCAGGCATTCACCCAAGTCCGGTAGGAAAGACAACATTCACCACTTCTACAACTCATAAAACCCTTCGCGGTCCACGTGGAGGATTTGTGCTCTGTGACAAGGAATGGGCACAGCCTCTTGATAAGGCAGTGTTTCCGGGAATGCAGGGCGGTCCTCTGATGCACATTATTGCAGCAAAGGCTGTCTGTTTCAAAGAGGCATCTACCAAAGAGTTCAAGAAATATGCTGAACAGGTGGTTAAAAACTCACAGATTCTCGGAGAAACCCTGAAAGGACACGGAGTGAGACTAGTATCAGGGGGCACCGACAATCACCTCTGTCTGCTCGACCTCACCAACTTTGGCCTCACCGGGCTCGAAGCTGAGAAAGCACTCGGCTGTGCAGGCATAACTGTCAACAAGAATACCATTCCAAATGAGACCAAGAGTCCATTCGTCACCAGCGGTCTGCGGATTGGAACTCCTGCAGTTACCAGCAGGGGAATGAAGGAAGAGGATATGCGACAGATTGGAGACTGGATTGCTGCAGTCATTAAGGATATCAAGAATGAAGCACTCCAGGCAAAGATCGAACAAGAAGTTAAGGAAATGGCCAGTAAATTCCCACTATATCCGGACCTTGTATGATACTTGACGGAAAAGGACTCGCTGATCGCAGGCTTGAACTCCTGAAAGAAGATATCCGGAAACGGGGAATCACCCCCACCCTTGCAACAGTTCTTGTGGGAGATGATTCAGCATCAGCCATGTATGTTCGGATGAAACATAGGGCATGTGACCAGATCGGAATAAAATCAGTAAACGTTAAACTCCCAGGTGATGTAACAACCAGCGATGTCCTGGACCGTCTAAAGGAACTTAATGAAGATCCTGATATTGATGGTATTCTTGTCCAGCTTCCACTGCCATCCCAAATCGACACGCATCAGGTAATCAATACCGTATCACCTGAAAAAGACGTTGATGGATATCATCCCATAAATATGGGAAAACTTGTGGGCGGGCTGCCAGGTCCGAGATCATGCACACCCAAAGGAATCATGACCATCCTGAAAGAATATGGAATACAAACGTCAGGTGCCCATGCAGTGGTCATAGGAAGGAGTGTTGATGTCGGAAGACCGATGGCCCTTCTTCTCATGCTTGCCGATGCAACAGTTACCATATGCCATAGTAAAACCAGGGATCTTGCCTCAATAACCAAACAGGCAGATATTATCGTCAGTGCGGCAGGAAAAGCAGGCATGGTAACTGCTGACATGGTTAAACCCGGTGCAACTGTAATTGATGTCGGGACAAACCATGTTAATGGAAAACTGCGAGGGGACGTGGATTTTGAGACAGTCAGTCCAATTGCTGGTGCGATTACGCCGGTTCCCGGAGGAGTCGGACCGATGACGATCGCTTCATTAATGGAAAATACCTTGGAAGCTGCCCTCTCACGATGCAAACCTGCACAATAAACAAGATCAAGGTCGGCGGGGGCAGACCTGTGCTCATGGGCATTATTAATATAAGCCCAGAATCTTTTTTTTCCGGTTCATACGTCCCTGATGAGAAGATAAGGATAAAAGCTGAAGCAATGGTTGAGCAGGGAGCAGACATTATTGATATTGGCGGCCGAAGTACTGCCCCGGGAAGCAGAATTATTTCAATTGCTGAAGAGAAAGAGCGGCTCATTTCAGCATTAAAAACACTCGATGGATCGGGAATATCTATCAGCGTTGATACCATGTATCCTGACGTTCTGCGATCAGCCCTCAACCATGATGTTCATGTTGTAAACGATATTTCAGGACTTGCCAATCCGGAAATTGCTAAGATAATGGGAGAGCATAAGATCCCGGGAATACTTATGGCAACACATCATACCCCCGGTGACTGCCGGAACTTTCAGGAAACAGTACTTGCTCTGGAGACAGTAACCAACCGTGCAAAAGAAGCAGGAATCGGCGAATATGTTCTGGATCCCGGAGTCGGAAGATGGATACCAGAAAGGAACCCTGATGCTGATTTTGAGCTCTGCAGACGGTTTCATGAATTATCAGTGTTTGAGAGACCCCTCCTGGCAGCAGTTTCACGCAAATCATTTCTTGGTTCAGTGACAGGAAGAGGACCTGAAAACCGCCTGGCTGCAACCCTGGCAGTAACAACCGGACTCGTTCATTCCGGAGCCGCAATGATCAGAACTCACGATATCCCGGAGACAAAAGACCTGATAGAAGTATTGTCAGCACTTGGGGAGGAATACAATTGACACCGTCCTGTAGTCTGTTTGGTATCAAAACCGGGCTTATTCATCAGGGAGAAGAGATCCTCCCTTTACTATTATTAGGATTAAAAAAGCAGGAACTCACTCTGATTGATGGAGATATTCTGGTGATAGCCGAATCTGCGCTTGCAACCGCAGAGGGCAGACTCGTGGGTCTTACTGGTGTAACTCCTTCAAAAGAGGCGAATGAGCTTGCCATACAATACGAACTGGATCCAAGGCTTGCTGAGATCGTGATCAGGGAATCTGATGAAATAATAGGGGGGATCCCCGGATTTCTTCTCTGTACCTCAAACGGAAACCTTCTGCCTAACGCTGGTGTTGATGGATCAAATGCACCAGAAGGGATGGTCTCCCTCCTTCCTGCAGATCCCAATATGAGTGCCAAAAAAATCAGGGACGACATTTTCCAGTTAACAGGTGCCTCGGTGGCTGTTCTGGTCATAGACTCAAGGACACACCCGATGCGGTATGGATGCAGCGGAGTGGCAATAGGGTGCTCTGGGATTCCATCAGTTCTTGATGAACGGGGGAAAAAAGATCTCTTCGGCAGGGAACTCAAGGTCACAAGGAGGGCTATTGCCGATAATATCGCATCAGCAGCAGAACTTTTAATGGGAGAAGCAGATGAAGGGGTACCGGTAGTATTGGTAAGAGGCCTCGAAATCCCGGTTGGTAATTATGAAGGTGTTGAACAGATAGCAGCGGAGGAATGCCTTTTCATGGGGATCATTTCAAAAAATGCCCAAAATAGGTGTCAGTAAACACCAGCAGAATATGGAAAAAGGTTAGCCCTTACATGAAACTCTTGCGAACTTCATGAAGAAGAATACCAAGAGCGATCAGGATTGCAAGCACTGGCCAGAATGGAAATTTAATATTCCACCATCCACTGTCATTACCAAGCCACACAATACCCCAGGCCAGAATCAGGAGTGCCAGTAGAATTGCACCAATGCTATATGATTTTGATTTACACCAATTAATGTCGTCCATTTTTATCCTCAACCTTTTTAGATTTATAAGAACCTCTGGAATATCATATACAGGGAGATACCCCTCTGGTATTGGAAGCGATTAGAGACCAAATGGAGCTTCCCATTTATGCTTACACGCATTGCAACTGCATTTTGCGATCATGCTGCCGCTTTCAGTAGTGACGAGATCGTCAAATTCAGTGTCTTTTGAATTGCATTTCGGGCAGAGTATTTCACCCATAGCTGGATAGCTCCCTAAACCCGGAACCCGGATCTGTTATATTGATGTAGTCCTACCGGTATTTCAATTTCAGCAATCATGATACAACGTGTACAGATATCGATAGTATGAAGTCAAAATCAGGTAATAACAGATTTCGTGACATATTAGAGTAGCAGGGTATAAATTCACAGACAGATGATCAAATTATTTACACAAAAATGTCCGGATATGAGAAACTTCTAGGTACTATAAAGTTAATAGAGGATCAGGAATTGAATTCGTGGGATGAGGGTATGAGTTACAGATTTTTTACAATGCTATGCTGGACGCTGGTTATACTCACAATTTTGAGTCCAGGCGCTCTGGCAGGTAAAACAAACTTAGAGACATCGGGAGTTCTTGAGAACAATTCATCTCTTCAGAATCTCTCCGATAATCAGGAACAGATCAATGCTTCAGTATCTGCTGAAACAACACTCATAGGTAAGAACACAGTTCAGGTTAAATCTTCATCACCTCTTCAGGTTTCTGCAGAATATGTACCAGAACATGTGATCGTAAGATACAAAACCGACACAATAAGTACAATGTCGGCATTGCCTTCAGTGATGTCAACCGCAAATGCTGAAGTCGGTGCATCGGTGATGACTGATTATTCTGAGGCAGGTCTTCCCGGAATGCAGGTCGTTCAGGTCAAAGGTGTTCCTGTAGACAAGGCAATCCAGGAGTACACCGCCAATCCAAATGTTCTTTATGCAGAACCTGATTATCTGGTCTCGTTACCACAGGAGCAGTCTGATAAGGTTTCAGCAAAGGTAGAGAGCGTTGAGATGGCATCCATGCGGACACCAAACGATCCAAGTTTCTCACTTCAATGGGGTCTGAAGAATTCAGGTCAGGGACCATTTTATGGAAAATCTGGCGCTGATATTAAAGCATCAGATGCATGGGGAACTACAACAGGCTCTTCTTCTGTGATAATCGCAGTGGTTGATACCGGGGTTGATTATACCCACTCTGACCTCGCTGCAAACATCTGGACAAATTCAGGTGAAATTCCTAACAACGGAATTGATGATGACGGAAATGGATACATCGACGATGTCAGGGGTTGGAATTTTGTTTCAAACAGCAACAACCCGATGGATGACCACGGACATGGAACACACTGTGCTGGGACCATCGCAGCTGTAGGGAACAATAATATCGGCATCACAGGAGTCTGCTGGAATGCGAAAATAATGCCACTGAAATTCCTTGACTCAACAGGAAACGGACGTGTGTCTAACGCGATTTCTGCTATCCTGTATGCAAACAAAAAAGGAGCCCAGGTCATCTCAAATTCATGGGGAGGAACCCAGTATACTCAGGCACTCAAGGATGCAATAGATGCCTCATCTGCTGTCGTTGTCTGTGCAGCAGGAAACAGCGGACAGAACTCAGACACAAATCCACAGTACCCTGCAGCGATGAGTAGTAGTAACATCATTTCAGTAGCAGCAACAGACAGCAAAGATAATCTGGCGAGTTTTTCAAACTATGGCTCGTCTTCAGTTGATCTTGCAGCACCTGGAGTGACGATCTATAGTACATACAAAAATAACCAGTACCAGTATCTTTCAGGAACATCCATGGCAACACCTTTTGTATCTGGAGTTGCCGGGTTGGTCAAGGCTGCCAATCCCTCATTGTCAAAGAACCAGGTAAGAGATCGGATCTTAAACACAGTAGATAAACTCAGTTCACTCTCTGGTAAAGTAGCAACAGGAGGCAGGTTAAATGCAGCTTCAGCGGTGGGATCGGTTTCACCATCACCAACGGTCACTCCCACACCTACTTCACAGCCGGGTGTTCTGACTGCTTCTTTCATGGCATCACCAGTGAGTGGTAGAATCCCATTAAGAGTACAGTTCATTGACACTTCTATCGGACAACCAACTACATGGGCATGGAACTTTGGTGACGGGGGTTACTCATATCAGAAGAATCCGGTCTACACGTTTACCAAGAAAGGGGCGTATTCTGTGCGGCTTACAATAAGTAGATCCGGAAAAATGAGCACTGCATATAAGAGCAGGTATATCACTGCATATTAACAATGATCTGAAAATGTTCTGCATTTTCATTCATTTGCCTGAAATTAACCCTCAATTCTTTTTTTAAGAGCAAAGATTTCCCACCTTCAAAAACGGAGATTTTTTATTAATGACTTTTATTGCCTACAACTCCGATTATTACCACACTACTAAGGAAAATATGAGAGATTTTTTGGCCGAATCAAATATGACGGGAGGTACTATAAGAACAAACCACTTTTATGAGGCACGCGCAAGAGTTCCCGCCAGAATATTGAAGACTCCAGTAGAAAAAAAGGGGTTATTATACTCTTCGTGCCGCGCTCCAGGTACAGGCAAACATCCACATATGGACATTTAGTCCAACACAAATTCCGACTTTTCTAAAGAATTTGTGTGATATCACACATTTAGTATACGCATGAAAACCGGGAGATAATAATCATCACATAGAGATAGTACACTAGATAACAAATTGAATCAGAATGACTTGAAGACAAAAAGGGAATTAATAACCATATAAGCCCCAAAATTGTAATTGAATGCTGAAAAAAAACATGAGGTAAATTACCAGTATTATTATCCCAACTGGATTATTATTGCCTAAATAAAAAAATTAGGAACTAAGAATTCATCCAGTGGAAATCGGAATTCAAAAGAAAAATCACAACCCACATAGACAGAAAACAGAATCACTAAAAAAATTACAAGCCGTATCAGGATATGCCCAGGATAGGAATGATACTTTCAAACTGATCGATCACTGAATCAGGGATAACACCTTTTGAATATTCTTCAGAAAGCCGATTGCCATATCGGGCATGAATCCCGTACATACCCACAATTTGAGCAGGGGCAATATCATTAATCAGGTTATCTCCGAGAACACAAATCCTGCAAGTGGGATGATTCATGATCTCTGCTGCCAACTGATAAACTTCAGGGGAAGGCTTCTTTTTCCCAATAATATCAGGAGTTATGAGTGAGGAAATAAGATTTCTAACACCGATCAATTTCAGCCGCTCTTCTGCATGGCAGGATAAGGCATTTGTTACAGCCCCTATTCGAATACCAGCATGGAATATTTGTTGCAGTCCTGATACTACACCAGGATATGGAATAATATTCACATTTTTTATTCTTTCAAACTCATCACAAACTACTTTGAGAGTTGATTCATCCTCAATGCCGACAAGGTTTAGGTATTCAATAAGTGCCTCCCGGCTTTCAACCCCATGCGGCGAAAAGATCAAAGATCGAATCAAATCTTCAGATTCACCGATTCCAATTAAGGAAATAACTGCCCGGGATGCACATTCCATTGCAGCGGCAAAATCGTAGAGTGTATTATCCAGATCAGTAAGAAACACATCAAATTTCATGGGAATGATTGAAGATGTATCATCACCCTTCCTGATACACAGACATAACATTTTCCTTAACACCCATATCAGATCTCCCCATGATCATGTTCTTCTCGCCATGTGAGAAACGACTAGTATGAACTATTCAATCATAACAGGAGGAATACTTGCTATTGCATTTCTTCTCTCTGTTTCTGCAGTAGTCGCAGTAGAGCCGTCGGCTATATATCCCTCGCTTAAAGTTTCAAATACCTCACAGCCATATGAGGACCAGGCCTTCCAAGAGCGCGCTGATTATGCTATAAAAAACCTCACAAATCCTTTACCTAAAGATAACAACCTCATGGAACTCCAGTCAGTTTATTATGAGCTGGTAAAAAAGAATGTGAAACCTGAATTTTATGGAGAAGCTAAAAATATCACACAATTTATCTTCTATGACATGAAAGCGGGAGAAGGAATACAGGAATATAAAGATACGACTCATACCGCAAACAACCGGATTGAATCACGAGATGATGTCGGAAACCAGGCATATGCAGATCTTGATGCCGCCAAACAGGCATGGAAAAAGATTAGTAAACGCTACCCCGACTACACCCCAGATTTTCTAGCTGGTGACGGAAGATCTTCATAAAGACCAAAAGGTGAACCATTCAGGTTCACTCCCTATCAAATAACTATCTTTTTTGCTTCACTCCACAATCCTTGTACATGGACAGGAGCGAGATAGAGGCCCTGGCAGATATTGCATACGGGATCTTTGAGCACTATCTTACAACCCAGTTTCATAACAGAAAAAAACCACTCTACCGTTTAGTAGAAGACGGTACACCTTTTCAAAATGAATTCAATGAAATATATTCCACATTCAAGGAACTCTATCCAGAACTTGTAATCCATCTACAGGAACGATATCCATCTTCGGATGAGATGTATCGGCTTATCTGTGAAGGAGAGGGTGTCATCCCTACCAAAACTATCCAATCCTATTGGATCATTCAGGATGCGCCTGATACTGACCCCCATGCTACAGAGGATGATAAAGCAGGAAAGTGGCTTATCTTCGTCCCGCCAGACCAGGTCGATGATATATGGAAGAAAATTCGTGATTTAACCTGGCAGAATGAACTGGGTATCTCTGCCAAAGTATCAACATCCAAGAGGAATCCTGATTCCCGCGATTACCGCAAAGTCATGTATGTGTACACTGCTGACTGGGAGAATGAAGAAGAGGTCATGCGGGTGCGCGAAAAGCTTCGCTCAATTGGAATAGCAGACAGGATAGGATACAAACGCAACATTGAAACCTTTAAAGGCGAATATGCCTCAAAAGGAAAAAGAGTAACGTATTATAACGCCTGAATTATCAGGCTTTACGCTCTTTGTTCTTTGGTCTCAGATTTTTATAACCGCACTTTCTGCATGCTGTTGCACGGACAGGATTTCGTGCGTTACAGTGCATACAAACTTTAACATTTAGCAGACGTGCTTCTGCCTCAGGAAAACGTGCCATGATATTACTCCACTCGAACTATCTGTCCTATAAAGAAGGTGCTTACTTCACATAAGTGTTATGGAGATGCGTGTCATTAATATCCAGAGATCAACTCCGGAGATCTCCACACCACTTGCCTGCAGTTCACCGTGTAACTAACCAGTTCCGTAGTGCAAGAAAGCCTCTGCTCCTGTGAGAGATAGCATTCTTCTCTTCTTCACTCATCTCTGCAAGAGTCTTCCCACCTACTGAAAATATCGGATCATACCCAAATCCGTGTACTCCCTTCGGGGACACGACAGTACCATCGATTCTGCCCACAAATACTGATACACCATCTTCATCAGCGTAAGCAATACCTGTTTCAAACCAGGCAGACTTGTCTGTCTTATCTGAAAGCAGGCAAAGTATACCCTCATTTCCAATGGTTTTTTGAACGAATGCGGCACAGGAACCGGGAAACCCGTTCAATGCAGAGACAAAAAATCCGGTATCGTCAGTGATTACCGGGCGGCCGAGTTTTTCATACGCGTATGCTGCCTTGCCTTTTGCCACCTCGGCAACCGAATCATTTCGAATCTCCGGGCATTCCAGTTCCACATGCTCCACCTCGGCGATCCCGTTCAAGATACCGGCTGCTTCACGTGCTTTATGTAAATTACTGGTGACAAAAGTTATTTTCACAAATACCGGCCCCGCATATCTATTTCATGCTCACGAATAAGAACATCGTCAGCTTCCGAAAATGTTTCTCTGTACCCATCGATGAACGCTTCTTTTAGATGGATTTCATCTGGTGCTGTACTTTCAAGTACCTGGAACAGGACATGGATGTCAACCCCGCGTGCCTCAATTTCGGTTGAGGTATACCCAAGCCCGAAATCGATGAGATAACATCGATCATTCTTGAGAATCATATTACTGGTTGTCAGATCGCCATGGACTATTCCGGCATTATGGAGGTGACCCACCATTCTGCCTGCTTCTTTTAATACAGAAGATGAAAGAGCATCCTTGAGAATTGTCCCATCTATACGTTCCATTACAATGGTATCTGCAGTAATATCGCTCATAATTGGAGTAGGTACCCCAAATCGCCGGGCTTCCGAAATCAATCGTGCTTCAGCCCTTGTGCGTTCAGTAATGAGACGATGATCAAGATCAGGATGGCGATAGTGTTTGCCAACCCGCCGTTTTATCACTGATTGTTCGCAGATCTCAACAACTGCTTCAGCACCTCTAGTACAGTTTTCATTATCGGAAGAGCAATCCGGATTATGTGTTGGAATGGTACTACGCCAGGTGACAGGCACCTGATCTGCACGATATGACGGATTAACCCTGGAGTCCTTTACCTCAAGAATAGATCCATGTTCCAGCATTATCCGTCCGGTGTATGCTATCATTGCTCCATTGTCTCCAAGAAACTGCATTTCAGGAACTGCAAACGAGGCTCCCCTAGCTTCACACATAATCCGGAGCATCTCCTGAAGACGACGGTTAGCACCAACACCCCCAACAAGAATAACCTCATTCTTACCAGTCTGTGAGAGTGCCCGTTCAGTCACTTCCACACACATTGCAAAGGCAGTCTCCTGAAGACTGTAACAGACATTAGCAATGGATTCATGCGAATCTTTAGCCGCACTGATAAGACCTGAAAATGCCAGATCCATTCCCTTCACCGTATAGGGAAGAGGAATGTATGTTCCATCCTTGGCAAGTTTCTCTATCTGCGGACCGCCAGGGTGTGACAAACCCTTACTCCTGGCAAACTTATCGATAGCATTACCGATACCGATGTCAAGAGTCTCGCCAAAGATCCGGTACCGGTTATTCAGGTACCCGAAAACCTGCGTGTTTGCACCACTGGCATACAGGACAATCGGATCTTCAAATCCAGATGCATACCTTCCGATCTCAACGTGAGCAACACAATGGTTCACACCGATTAGGGGTACCTTGAGTGAAAGCGCCAGAGCACGGGCAGCGGTGCCAACTATCCTTAAACAAGGACCAAGCCCCGGACCCTGGGAAAACGCAACTGCTACTGGCCGGGGACCTTCATCAAGAACTGAACATATCAAGGCTCCAATCTCTGCAGCGTGATGCTGAGCTGCCTCACGCGGATGGATCCCACCAACTACTGGTTTATATGGTTTAGATTTCAGGCAAATGAGATCGGTATCAAAAATAGCAGCACTGAGATTCCAGGCAGTACCTTCGATCCCAAGCACCGGTCCTGATCTTTGCATCAGGCTTTGTTCTTAAATTCGGTGTATCCGCACTTACCGCAGCTTGCACGATCCTTGTGCTCGCCCATAAAAACACCCGGACCACAGCGTGGACAGTACCGGCGTGACGGGGTTGCAGTCTTTCCGCTTACAGTGAAGTATGCTGAACGTTTGACAGATGTCTTCTCTTTCTTACCTTTTGCTGCCATACTTCAACCTCCTTAAGATGCCTCCGCAGCGTCCTCAGACGGCGCATCCTGAGCACCAAAGACTTCTTCAGCAACCCCACCACGGGTCATGAGATAGGCGCGCTCAAGTTTCACCAAATCTTCCTTGCTCTGGTAAACCCGGGCTGATCCGGTCAGAACACTGATTCCAAACCGGGACTTCATTGAGTCAAGAACAACCTGGTCTTTACCTGCATTCACCATTGCAGCAAGCTTGGCCTGAACCAGCTTCCGCGATGGAGTTGCACCATTAAAATTGAGAGTGAACGCAACTTCCCTTCGGGAGAGGAGTTCATTCTGTTTATCAGAAGTAATTAAAATCTCCATAGAGATCCTCTAGTTGTATGCGGTTCTAAAATATATACCTGCGCGGTCAGGTGGTTTCAGGGATTTTTTCAAATTTTTCCAGAAAAGCCTGGGCTTGTTCACGTACCTGCGGCGAAATTTCGAGAACGACAACACCTTCTCCGGGCTGACCATAGAGGATCAGGGAGCTTATTGGAGATACCAGGGCGAGAGGAAGTACCGCAAGATCCTCTTCCCCCGATACCTGTATTACAATTCTGCCTGAATTAACCGCAGTTTTTGTTGCCAGGATTAATTCATCGCTGATACACCCGGCAGGATTCTTCACATTGATGATCTGATATTCTGGAATTTCAACACCATTATGAGGACGCCGCATGGTCTGACCATCAATAATGGCAATGACCGGTGGAGACCCTGCCAAAAGAAGATGCTCGGTTACAACATCGCCCACACTGTAAAAGAGTTTCCCGCTCAGAAGCGGAAGAACCGGATCAAGAGAGGGATATAGGGTGCCGAAAGGTCGAGTAAAAAGATGCCGCTGATCTTCGGGGAGTTTTAGCATTAGCGGACCTTAAGCGCATATCTCCCAGGGAGGGTGATATTCATTCGTTTAGCGACATCGCTGTGTTCAGGATCGATAATAACCAGGTACCCGGTCCAATCAGTGGTAAGATTGTTTGTACCGCAGATAGAGCAGGATGATCCTTCAACCACCCTGTGGCATTCACGACACACAGACAACTGTTTCTTCTTTGTCGCGGCCATAATCAAGCAGTTCCGCCATTTTCTTTCTCTTTCTGTTCGGCCTTCATGTCCTCATCAAGCCACACAAGGCTGCCAAGGCCTGCCTGTCGCATGGTAAGACCGATCTTGCTTTCACGTGGTTCACGCTCACTCAGAGAGAGAGTCACAACACGTGCTCTGACAACATCACCAACCCCGATATGACGATTTGAATCCTGGCAGATAAGTTGGGAATTCTTCTCATCATAACTGATGTATTCATCAGAGATCTGGCTTACGTGAAGCATTGCATCAATCGGACCGAGGCTTACGAACGCACCAAAACTTGTTGTCTCAACAACAATACCCTCAATGATCTCCTGGAGAGTAAGCCTGATTGCAAGCCCTTCAAAATCAACATCGTAAAAGACTGCTCCATCACCCGGAATCATCTCTCCCTCGCCAATCCGGGCCACTTTAGTCACGGCAATGAAGATTCCAATCTCCTTGTCAATACTCCCCTCAAGTTGTTCCTGGAGCACATCCAGAATGACGGTCTCAAGATCCTCACCAAGACGGTTTGGAGGAACCCTGACCTTATCAAACATCTTCAGTCTGTAATACATCTCTATCTCCTGATGATCTCTAACTTCTGCTTCCCTTTCAACGAAATTACTTCTAAACCTTCATTAAGCAACCGGTTTCTGAGATCACGATCATTGGTTACAACCCTGCATCGTTCTCTCCGGGCATACGAAAGGATCTTGTCATCAACCCTCTCGCCTTCTTCTCCATCCATCGACACAACAGTGCAGAACTGTGCAAACCGAAGACCCAGACGGGCGGCAGACGCATCGTTACCCCTGCCACGTGCAAGACCTTCAAGTTCACGAATCACAACATCCGGAACACATGGTTGTGTGACCCCCATCATCCATTTGAGCTCTTCGAGCAGGTCAATCCTGAACTGGGAGGTCATAAGAAACGCGTTTGTATCGATCAGAACGGTCACTCGATCAGCATACCCATTCCGATCAGACGCCATCTCCCCCCGACCTGCCTGCTGATAGCGATTGGTGATCCAATCTCCGCACAGACAGGCCTCTTGAGCGTAACTTCAGCAGCATCCTTCTTGGTATTGGTAACAAGGCCAACAGTCACAGCGGTGCCGACTGAGAGCATCAGAGGTTCGCGTGCCTTAAGAGGTTCAATATCAAGCTCACTGTTCGCTCCGACAACCCGCTCCATGAGCCTGACTGAGAACCACATCTTATCCCAGACTGGTGGAAGTTTACCCACATGCCCAAGCACTTGCCCGGAGAGCATATCACTCTTGGTAATGGCAGGGTCAAGTTTTGTACCGATAGCAAGGAGACCGCCGGGGGTTGCAATATGAACTTTTTTCTGTCCCTTGTGAATCTCTGTGACCTTGGTGACGATTGGATCCCAGCGGATCTTATTCTCTACCTGACTCTGAATACCAGGTCTGATCTCGATCTCATCACCGTCATTGATGACACCCCTGATGAGCGAGCCGCCAACTACGCCCCCTTTGACATCTTTCCAGCTGCACCCGGGCTTATTTACATCAAAAGATCGTGCGATCAGCATGATCGGATCTGCTTCTGGTTTACGCGATGGCTCTGGAATTGTCTCATCAAGAGCCTGAAGAAGTGCCCAGACATTGATATCTTTCTGGGCTGATACAGGAATGATTGGTGCGTTTTCTGCGATGGTACCTTTCACAAATGCCTTTATTTCTTCGTAATTACGAACAGCATCCTTCTGGGTAACAACATCAATTTTATTCTGGACGATAACAATCCGCTTTATCCCGACCAGTTCCAGTGCCATCAGATGTTCTTTGGTCTGGGGTTGCGGACAGTGTTCAGATGCTGAGATAACAAGCATAGCCCCGTCCATGAGGGCAGATCCGGACAGCATCGTAGCCATCAGAGTCTCGTGACCAGGTGCATCTACAAATGATACAGCACGAACAGGTTCAGCCTCTCCTCCACAACGTGGACATTCAGGCTTGGTTGTAAATCCTTCAGGTCCGGGACATTTCTTGCACTTGTAAAAGACAGCGTCTGCATATCCGAGCCGGATGGAGATTCCACGTTTCATCTCCTCGCTATGCCGGTCGGTCCAGACGCCTGTTAGTGCGTTGACGAGTGTGGTCTTTCCATGATCCACATGCCCGACAACGCCGATATTTGTACTCGGTATTATTTCCTCTGGCACCAGTAATCAAACCTCCTTACCAATTTGAACAGATTGATACTTATACGTGAGCATGGCATATAATCCAGATTTCCAGAATAAGACCAGAAAAAGATAGAGCCTATAGAGAGAAGAAATTATCCGGCCCCATTACATGCGCTATCAAGATTGGGAAGCTCCTGGAATGACTGATCGCGTGGATCTGACCGTTCCTTCTCAACCTGCCTGAGTTCTTCCTTGAGATCTTCAGTCCTGACAACCTTTTCAATAAGGATGGCAGGTACTAGCAGGTCTGTCCGGTAAAGCATTCCGGTACTGTCAAGTTCTGCAAATGAATGCCCACTTCTCTCTTCAATTCTTACTACTGTCCCTGTGGTTCCGGTCCGGGGATACCGCACAGAAGATCCAATATCCACTACCGTGCTCATACAACCATCCTTCTCTTCCAATCACTTAAGGGTTCCTACAATCAGGAGACGATAGATCCAGATTGGATCTGATCATCAGTAATCTGGTACTCCTTCCCGGTTGCGGCGTTACGGTATGGCCCCTGAGTTGTAACATCCCCAACCTTTGCATTTGTTGGATATGGAACAGTGAATGTTCCGTTGACACTTTCCTGTCGATAGACAAATGTCCGTCCGGTATTGGTTTTGACCGGAATCTCAATGATACCATCACCATGAATGACAGCCCCGGGAACATACTCAAAGACCTTCACATACCTGACATCAGGGAGGCTCTCTGGAGATGCTCTCGTGGGAGATTCATGAACCAGCCGGTAATGCTGAAGCGCAGGAACTGTAGAGACAGGCTCAGTGTACACATAGTTCACGAGAGCGGTCTCATACTCAGGGCCTACCGTTGACTTTGAATTCTCAAGCATTGCAGATCCGGCTTCGTATGGAACCTGGGATCCATTAACGATTATTGGATCGCTTGTTTTTGAATATTCAGGCTTCATATACTGAATATAATGCACCTGCCCAGGCTGGGTCATGGAACCGTCAAAGTTGTGGAGCTTTGAGATCATCGTCTGATAGTATGGTTCCATAAAGAACGGGAAATTCTGACCAGTATTCGGGTTGTCCGGGTTGGGCAGAATGAAGTTGCGCTGGTATGGTGATGCTCCAAGATCAGGATTATCCCAGGTTGCCATCGCCCAGAACTTTCCGGTATCTATCTCGTAATCTGTGACCACATATTTTGTTTTCAGGTGATCAAGAATACCAGATGCCACTGATTCATTTGTAGTGATAAAGAAACGGGCTGCTCCATAGTCCCCGGCAACACCATACTGGAACGGATTCGCATTTGGCATCCGCTTTGCGAGATAGGTAATCATATGACCATAATCCCACCATGCCATCACACCATATGCCTGGGCTGGTGGCTGCCATCCCTCTTTCTGATAAATCTTGAAGTAATCAACACCGGTATCAGGAGTGTTATTCTCCATCCAGTCTGTTGTCTCCCGCCAGTCAGGGTTCAGGGTAAACTGGCCTATTGCCAGATCGCGCCCGATAGAGTTGTAGGTAAAGAGTGCTCCAAGGAGAACCACTATCACCAGAAAGATCATGCTTCCGGTTGAAACTGTAGCCTGTTTCCCTGATGTTTTCTTTCCATGTGCCTGATCTTTCTGTTTTCCTCCTTTGGAATGTACTGGTGACTCTTCTTTTACCTGGGCGGGGACTCTCCTGATAAGATCGATCCCATACCCAATGGAAATACCACCAAGAATAGCGGCAGGTACAGCCAGATAATACTCGTATCTGATATGCTGCATTGTTGCATAGAGGACAACAACAGACCAGATCAGAATGAAAAGATATGACGGGCAGAGTTCTTTTCTCAGTTTATTCAAAAGGACCCCAATACCGATCACAAACAGAATCAGACTGTACTGGAAGGTCCGCCATGCATCATCAAATGTCCAGGGTCTTGCTTCCTGAATTGTCTTCCAATGGATCTCCTGACCAAAGAACGCATTAGCATTTGCAAGAAGGTAATTGAATAATTCAGGAGAGAGCAATGCAAAGAGAACGCTCCCTATGACAACCGCTCCAACAAGAGAAAGAATATAATGCGAGAAAGGACGCTCACGGAGAAGCCATGAGAACCCGAAGAGAACCCACGTTCCCAGGATGATAAGGGTATATGCAACCACATGCCCGGAAGTATAATAGTTTAATCCACCTTCACCATGAACCCCAATTATGAGGAATCCGATGATTGCAACAAGGAAGGTTATTGTATTTACCACGAGTGCTGATGCCCCAAGATGGCCAATATAGCGCTGGATGATAAACCATACTGGGGTAAACATCCCCACAAGCAGAGCAAAGAGGATCATGGTCGGCATTAGGGCAAGCCCGAGCACATATAATACTCCGCAAAGAAGACCTAATATCGCCGGTATCTTCCAGGTTTCCCTGTTTTCAATATCAACCGGATGTTTGCGACAGTAAACAACTGCCCAAAGGTAACCAAGACAGAAGAGTGTACTGAATAATACCTCCCCGATATGATGATCAAAATACCCGTAATAGGATCTGAAGAAGAACTGTCCAGGACATATCGCAATAAAAAAACCGGCAACAAGGCCAGCCTTCCAGTCCGCAACCATTCGTACCAGGAAAAATATAATGGGGACAAGAAGTGCTGCCATAACACATGGAATAAGAAGGCAGATAGATATGATATCAGGACGGGCGTGAGCCCCGAAAAGCAGGCAGACGGCACTGCTTATCAGCGGAAAGAGCGGGCCCCAGTGCATCGGTTGGCCTTCAGGGAAAAATGTCATCGGGTCAAACCAGGCGATGTTCGGGAAATTGGCCATGCACAATTCAACCCTTCTCAATTGGTAGGTGGGATCATCCATACCCACGTTAGAGAGAACATCAGTATTCCCTGAGAAGACCGGAATAATCCGGATTAACAGGGAGAACAATGAAATAAGAACAACTCCCCCCCCAATAAGGAGTACACGGGGATCTTTGAAATTAGTAAGATTCATATCTTTTTCTCCTGCGATTTACTCTCACATTCTGAACCGGGGAGCACACACCGGTTCTCGGCATCCATAAAGAAGTTCATTTGATCACGAATAATATCCCTGACCTGGTACCTGACCTGATAACCTAACTTTTTCACCTTTGTTATATCAGAGAAGAGGATTGGAACTTCAGAGGGACGGAACCGACTCGGATCAAACCGGATTCTGATGTCAGGGCCATCTGTTCTGACAAGGATCCCTCCATCACCAACGTCAAAAGTGATCTCATCGGTCAGTATCATCTGATCAATCTTTGGTTTTTCAAAATTAATGCCAAACACTGAGGACTCATCTGGCTTCAGAGGATCGTTTACAACTTTGTCAGAATGAATAGTACTAATCTCCCTGACCTTATGGCCTGAGGCCTCAATACTCATGAGAAGATAACTCAAAACTGACGTGGTCCGGTTAGAGCCCACGTTATAAACATCACCATGTTGCCCTTTTTTAGCAATGATCTGATAGCCCTCAATGATATCATCAATATGTGACCAGTCTCTGCAGGCATTCACGTTTCCAATCGAGATCTGACCGGTCTCTCCATACTTTAACTGAGTGACCTGTCTTGTTATAACAGAGGTGACAAACTGATCACCTCTCCCAGCACCTTCATGATTAAAAGAGCGGGAGACCATCCCCTTCAAACCGTAGGTCTGGTAATAGTTCCTGAACAGGATCTCTCCATACACTTTACTGGCTGCATATGGGGACATGGGTCTGAACGGATTGCTTTCTGAAATCGGAAGTTCGGGTATCCGTGAAGGATCAGGAAAAATTGTGTGATATTTCTCTTTTAGAGAGGCATACTGCTCTTCAGAACTGATAACTAAACCATACTCCTCGCTTGTTCCGGCAAAGACCATCACCGGATCAACTTCTTTCTGCCTGACGGCTTCAAGCAGATTAATCGTCCCGATGCAGTTTATCTGGGCAGTTTCAAGGGGATGAGATATTGAACGGGGAACAAACGATTGAGCTGCCAGATGGAAGATATAATCCGGCTCCGCAGTATCCATTGCGTGAGCAAGCCCCGGGAGATCTTCCAGACTTCCTTCAACAAAATGTATTGCATTCTCGATTTTTTTGTGTGAAATATTTTTTGGAATGGTCCCATCAGCCCGGCGGCGAATAAGCCCATACACATTTGCTCCCTTATCAACAAGGTTACGGGCTAGGTATGAACCAACAAACCCGCTAACTCCGGTGATAAGAACATGAGCATCATCCCATTCCATGATTACCCTGACTCCAGCCATATAGAGTGATCAAAAAATTGTATAGGTATTGGTATTACTCTCATGTTTTTGCCAGCGTATGCACATACGTGGATATTTGTTCTTTAAATAACTTATAATCAAACCGTGTAGCCTGGAGCCGTGAGGCTTTTTCATACAGTTCTGGATTTTTATCTATGCGGCAAACCGCTTCTCTGATAGAGAAAGGATCAGGTGCCACCAGCAGACCTGTATGCTCATCAACAACAGTCTCAAGGTAACCACCCTCTTTTGCAGCTACTACCGGTTTGCCACATGCCATTGCTTCAAGCGGAGTAAGCCCGTAATCCTCATCAATTGCCATAGTCAGAAATCCTCGACAATTACTGTACAGAGTTATTAGGTCGTTATCAGTGACTGAACCCAGAAATTCAACATTTGGTGGAGCTGATGATGCCAGAGGCTCAAATGAGGGATAAACCCTCCCTGCTATCTTCAGTTTCTTGTCTGGCATCTCCCTGAAGGATTCTACCAGGTTTTCTACCCGTTTCCACTTGTCAATTCTGGAAACAGATAACCAGTAATCTCCATATCCGGTATTTTGGTAATTTTCAAGGTGAATTGGAGGATATAGCACGTACGCCTGACGTTGATATGTCCTCCATATCCGGTTTCTTACATTATGAGATATACCTGCAATATGGGACACATTCTTCATAACAAACCTGCGATCCAGGAAACGGAAAAATGACAAAACTGGCACATAGATCAATTTCTTTGAAAGAGAAAGATCCGCGATAGTCTGATAATACATATCATAGAGAGCCCTGCGGGGTGTTAGCATAATATAACAATGCGGCTTACCCTTGGAGATGTACCTCAAAGCCATATCATCAGTAACGATAAAAAAATCATAATCCAGTTTTATAGACCGAAAAAGGTGCATCCCAAATACCTGTTTCAAAGGTTCATTAGGCAGGGAAACGTTGAGAGGATGAAATTTTACATCTTTAGCAAGAGGATAGCAGTCTCCCAAAAAAGGATCGTAACTCAAACATACAATTGTTGCATCCAGAGCCATTGCCATGTCAATAAAAAAGCGTTCCGCACCTCCAGGAACACTAAAATCAAGGCACGACAGAATCGCTATTCTCATGTTCACTCCCTGTTGCTTATAAAAGAGATCTCTTTTTCATACTTTTGCGCTACACTTTCCCACTTCAGATCCGAAGGCACCTGATATCGTTGATATCTCATAGAGTGAACCTGCTCCATTGCATGAGCCAGTTCCCTCTCATCTTCAGGTTGTACAAAAGTAGTCCCCCCGTATCCGGATAAACTCTCAGCAAGTCCTCCTACCTGTGATGCAATAATTGGAAGACCATAGGATATTCCGATATGGGCTACGCCACTTTGTGAGGCACGGGTGTAAGGGAGAACCAAAGCATCAGCAGACGAGAAATAAACAGGAATTTCATCATCTGATGCATACTTATTTAAAAGACGTATCCGGTCTGATGCAGGAGATGTTTGAACTGCATCTAACGAAGCATGATCTTCCCATGCTTCTCCCACAATGAAGAGGAAAGAATCATTTCTTATGGCTTCGGGGAGCATCTCAAAGGCATGAATCAGGTGTATAACTCCCTTATATGGACGGATTAACCCGAAAAACAGGAAGACAAAATAATCAGACACCTTAAGAGACCTCTTGGTATCTATTTGTTCAAGGATTGGATACTGATCATAGAGTCCATGAGGAATCACGCCAATCCGGGTTTCAGGAATCCGGTAATGAGTTGAGATCAGGTGTCGGTCATGTTCAGAATGGACAACGTACCGACAAGCCATCCTTCTTATCAGCCGGCCCATCAACCGGGCATAGATGCGTATGGGGCCAAAAGAAAATTCAAGAGGATCGACGACCTCATGAAACTCAATAATGACCGGTATTTTTTTTACATTCATAAGAAGCATGGCCAGGAACATGTGTGCAACACTTGATGTCCACCACTCCAGGATAATGACTTCAGCATCCTTAAACTCATGTGATGCCTGTATCCAGGTTACAGGATTGTACCAGTCCAGAATTTCATAAACCCTTATCGTTTCACTATATTTCAGGGATGTCAGATCGGTTCCGACTCTCTTCCAACCCGGGAAAAGTCGCTGGGGGAGCATATACCTGAAGAGAAGACTGGTAACCTGTAAATGGTCAGCAAGTGCATTGGAAAGCCGGAGTGTATAATAACTTATACCTGAAAGAAAACGAGGAGAAGGGCCAATAACCACTACAGTTCTTTGATTCATGGAGTTTTAGAAAATTGATTTGTTATTCGACGGTCACGCTTTTAGCCAGATTTCGAGGTTTATCAATCTCTCGTCCAAGGCGGGAGGCAGTGTAATATGAAAGCATTTGTAAAATTACGGTCGCTCCTACGATTTGCAGATACAATTGCTCTTCATCAAGAGGAATAACAATGTCAGCCAGTTCAGAAAGTTCTGTATCATCACCGTATCCTATTGCGACAATAGGTGTTCCCCTCGCCTTCATCTCTTTGAGATTGCCCAGCATAACCGCGTAAGAAGGTCCTGGAAGACAGATTGCCACAACTGGCGTTTCTGAAGATAAGAGAGAGAATGGTCCGTGTTTTATCTCACCTGCAGCATATGACTCTGCATGGATGTATGATATCTCTTTCATCTTCAGCGCCCCTTCCATCATTACCGGATAGAATGGACCCCTTCCCACATAGAAGATATGCTGGGCCCTGGCACAGAGAGTCACAGCATCTTCCATATTGAGGAGAAGAACTTTTTCAATGGCCACCCCGGCATGTGAGAGAGTTTCATCACTTATCCGGCCAGACAGAAGATTAACAACTTGTAAAAGGACACCCAATTGTGCAGTAAATGATTTCGTGGCTGCTACACTGATCTCAGGACCGGCCTGCATCAGGATAGTAACATCTGAATATCTTGTTATTGAACTGTTCAAAACGTTTGTCACAGCAACAGTCTGGACATTATTACAGTTCCCTTTATGAATTGCTGACAAGGTATCAGCGGTCTCTCCTGACTGTGATATACCTATGATAACATCGGTGAGGGGAACTGAACAGTATTTAAATTCAGATCCCAACTCAACCCTTACCGGAATACCACATGATGACTCAGCAAGATATCTGAAGATCAAACCGGCATGATATGAACTTCCACATGCCACCACAGTTATCGATTTAGCATCACAGAGAAACCGGGGGAGAGTATCTGATGAAAGAGAGTGAATGGCACGGTTGATAACTTCAGGTTGCTCATAGATCTCTTTGAGCATGAAATGAGGAAATCCACCCTTCTGAACTGCATCTGGTGTCCACTCTATCTCGTGAACTGCACGACTAACCAGGACTGAATCCTGATAGATAGTATATCCATCTTCACTGATTTCTGCAATGTCTCCATCCTCAAGATAGATCACACGGTTTGTATATTCCAGAAGGGGAGTGATATCAGAAGCTGCAAAAAACTCATGATCTCCTATTCCAAGGACTAGTGGGCTGCGATTTTTCACTGCGATAAGCCTGTCACTATCGCCAGATATCGCCAGAATTGCATATGAACCTTCAAGGTGATGGACAGTCTCCTGCATGGCCTTGAGAAGGTTACCCTGGTTTAAATCTTCAAGGATATGCGGGATAACCTCCGTATCAGTCTCTGATTTAAAGATATGTCCTTTGGCTTGAAGTTCCCGTTTGAGATGAGAATAATTTTCAATAATACCATTATGGACAATTGCTACCTGATCATGACAATCAGAATGAGGATGGGCATTAATATCAGAAGGAATCCCGTGGGTTGCCCAGCGGGTATGTCCGATGCCACAGGTTCCCGGGAGTGTGGCTTCTTCAGGAATGAAGTCTGAAACTTTCCCTTTTTTTTTATGGATAAAGATGCCATTAGAACGAGTGGCAATCCCATAACTATCATAACCCCGGTACTCAAGTTGCTTTAATCCCTCTAGGAGTACTGGAGCTGCCTGTCTGTAGCCAACATATCCCACTATCCCACACATATCACATCACCCATGTATGATCTGGGATGAATTTTGATCGAAGACGGATACCATTCCGGGCATCGATATGACAATCATTTCCTATGACACAATTTTCATAAATCACCAGTGGTGACGAAAAAACACCATTACCCATAATAACACCACAGGATGAATGAACGGCTTCTTTCTTAATCTCAAGAAAACCAGTTCCCGCAGTAATTACAGTATGCTCACCAATCGTGCATGCTTCACCAAGTACTGCAGACGCAATCTTCGAGTGTGAACCAATATTGCAGTCATCCATCACCAATGAGTTGCCGATCATTGTGAAAGGTTCAATGATCACTCGTGATCCTATACTTGTACCAGGACTAATCACCACATGTGGTCCAATCACACAATCCTCACCGATTATTACAGGACCTTTAATTGTACAGTAAGGACTGATGACTGACCCCTTTCCAATAGATACAGTACCTTCAATGATCGCACTTGCACTCACTGTTCCTGCATAAGAGGGAGAGATATTTCTCAAAAGCCTCTCATTCATACAGATGAGATCCCAGGGATAAATGGCATCCTGCCATTCATGTGCGTACACCGCAGAAATAGATGTACCTCGTACAATCAGTTCATTTATAGCATCAGAAAGTTGGTTGTCAATCATCCCTGAAAGGAGATCTTGCTCCAGATAGTACACACCACAACTGACAGTCATTCTTTTTGCATGAACTGGCTTTTCAACAATGCCCAGAACAACACCATCTTCGACATCTACAACTCCGAAATTTGATGGGTGCTGATGAGTAGTGATGAGCATTGAATTCTTGATCTTAAGTACC
The DNA here is from genome assembly GCF_003173355.1 of Methanospirillum lacunae. Lineage (NCBI taxonomy): Archaea > Methanobacteriati > Methanobacteriota > Methanomicrobia > Methanomicrobiales > Methanospirillaceae > Methanospirillum > Methanospirillum lacunae. The sequence continues at coordinate 29,121 of NZ_QGMY01000007.1, forward strand.
TCTTTCAGTGATGCGGGATCAATGTAGTTGTCTCCTGGAAGGACAAGAAGGTCTCCAGTTATCAGATCCAGTGCACAATTGAGTGCATGACCTGTTCCAATCTGATGCTGCTGCTCAACAATACGGACCTCTACCGGGAGATGGATCAGATGTCTCATCACCTGTTCTTTCCGGTACCCGACCACAACAATAATATCGCGAACCCCACAGGAAAGCAGTGATTCAATGAGGTGCTCAAGAATAGGGCGATTCGCAACTGGAATCAATGCCTTGGGTCTGTTTTGGGTCAGAGGTCTGATCCGGGTCCCCTCTCCAGCTGCGAGGATTACAGCCTGGACACTCATCGTTTCACCACCGAATCATCGGAAATGACACCGGTGACAAAACAGTGTGGAGCAATCCGACACCGGTTGCCAATGACAGCGCCCACATTTACTGAGCAGTTAATTCCAAACAGCACATCATCGCCTATGACGGCACCAAACTTTTTTCTCCGAGTGTTTACCCCACCGGCTGAGATACACTTCTTGTCATGACGGAGATTTGCAATTTTTGTCCCAGCTCCAAAATTACAACCGCTTGCAATGACACTATCACCAACATAATTAAAATGGGGAATATTCGAATGATTCATTACGATAGAATTTTTTAGTTCTATGCTGTGACCGATGTGACAGTTATCTCCGATAGCTGTGGCTCCCCTAATATATGCATGAGGACCAATCCTACAGTCCTTCCCGATAACACATGGGCCCTCAATGTATGTTCCGGCCTTTACCACAGTTCCTTTTCCAACCTGTACAGCACCTTTGAGCACTACACCGTCCTCAATTTCACCTTCAATACAGGAGGAGAGAGAAACTAGAAGAACTTCATTTGCAGTCAGCAGATCCCATGGAGATCCCATATCAGCCCACGAAGAGAGCATGACTGCATGTAACGAGCCCGCTTTGATATATGGAAGTAATGCATCAGTGAGTTCCAGTTCCCCACGTGGAGACGGAGTTATCAGTTTGAGATGAGAAAATAGATCATAGTTAAAAAGGTACAATCCTGCATTGATCAAATCGCTCTTCGGATTTTCACTCTTTTCTTCAAAACCCGTAATGATCCCATCTTTAACCGTGACAACACCAAAATCCCGGGGATGATCCGATTTACAGATCCCAAGAGCCGGGGAAGGACTTGAAAGGACAGCCTTGATATCTTCCCGGGAGAGGATCATATCCCCATTCAGAAGCAGAAAATCCCCGTTTACATGCGATAGGACATTCAATACTGCATCCCCGGTCCCACGCTGGCGTTTCTGAGTTACATATCTGATTGAAACTCCGAAGTCTGAACCATCACCGAAGTGATGCCTGACTGCTGCCTCATGATATCCAACAACAAGAACGAATTCATTAATGCCACAATCCCGGATAGCATTGATCAGATGCTCAAGCATGGGCCGGTTTGCAACCGGGATCATCACCTTAGGTCGTGAACCCGTGAGCGGCCTCATGCGTTTTCCTTCACCGGCTGCAAGTATCACACATTGAACCATCAGGCATCACCTTTCAGCGCCAGTCTGACCATCTCTTCGCCTCTTTCAAGCATCCGCTTGGCATCATCCAATGTACGGCCTTCAGCTGTGAAACGGATTTTTGGTTCGGTCCCACTCGCCCTTACCAGACACCAGCCATCATCCTCTTCAAGGCGAAGACCATCGGTCGGGTTAGCTGCTCCGAGTGCATACAGTATTTCATGGGACTGAGGGAATTGTTGAGAGCGTCGGAGGATTGGATATTTTGGAATTGAAGCGAGTTCTTCTGCAATATTCCACTCCCCTGCCATTTCACAGAAAAGTCCTGCTGCAAAGGGGCCATCAGGGCAGTACGAGATTTGAGGGAAGATCCATGCTCCAGAAGGTTCTCCCCCAAAGTCTCCCCACTGTACCAATTGTTCAGAGACAAAGGCGTCACCTACCGGTGTCCTTCTCACTTCAGCTATCTCTTCAACAGCCATTGAGGCATCGTAGGTAGTGACCACACGCTTAGCTCCAAGGTATTTCGCAAAGAGGATAAGGAGCAGATCACCCGGAATATAGGTACCAGTGTTGTCAAAGGCCATCATCCGGTCTGCATCACCATCATGAACAACGGCACATCGGGCATTGACCTTCTTCATCAAGGCAGGGAGGTAGGGGAGATTTTCAACGAGGGGCTCAGATGGTCTTGAAAAAATACCAGATGGATTGGCATTAACTGCTACAACTGATGCTCCGGCATCAGATAACAGGTGAGGAGTAAGAACAGAACCTGCACCGTTGCCACAATCAAGAATGACAGGGAGATCTTTTTTTACATCAATCTCACTAAGAATCGCATCATGATGAGGAGTGAGTGGATCATATTTCATCGTCTCTCCTTGCGATAACCAGTCTGCTGTCCTGTTATCACTAATAGCATCCTCGATCTCATCCTGCTGAAGTGCCTGGAATGAGGAACCATCAGGATTAAAGAGTTTTAACCCATTATAAGGTTCAGGATTATGAGAAGCCGTGACCATACAGGCTGCCTTGAACGAGCGGCAACAATATGCAATTGATGGGGTTGGTGCGATCCCACCTTGAAGTGCTTTAGCACCGGTGTAACATATTCCGGCAATAAAGGAACTGGACAGAGCAGGACCGGTTGTCCTGCTATCCATTCCAACCAGAACCTGATCAGCCCTGTTTCCTACTGCCATTCCTACCTGCATGGCAAGACTGAGCAGATCCTGATCATAAAGACGACGGATCCCTGACGAGCCGAAGAGCATAGTACTGATAAGTACGCGGTCTATCCTTTAGATATTCGTCCTGCCATATGGACAAAAGTGACAGCCATGAGTGAGAACCGCAACACCGGAAGTTGAAGGCCCGATAAACAAATATCTTTCATCGGGCTCTTCTGGAATAATCCCGTTCTCATCACTGATCATCCCATCTGATGAGACCAGGATAAGATCTGCTTCTTCAGGGGTATTTACAATTTGAGATGAGAAACGCTCACGGATCTGATCCATCCCCCCACAGCACCAGATCTTCTTCCCGGTTATGAGATCTTCAAGTTCTCTGATGCATGTAGGATGATTATCAGGAAGACAGGCATGAAGACGACGCGATGTACAGAGAAATCCGGTCAGAGCATTCAGAATACCTGCAGCCGCAGATCGTAAAGCCGGTTTTCCAAGCGTTGCACCGAACATAAAGGAGGGCTTGGTTGTTGTCCGAACAGGATCATCGGTTGCTAGACCAGCAGATCTACCACCAAATGTAACCCTGAGCAGGGCTCCCCGCTCATACGCACACCTGGCAACCTCATTCTCCTGCTCAAGTATAACCGGATTATCAGAGATACCGCAGTCTTCCACCATCGATTCGATCTGATTTACTGCTTTTTTTATGATATGCATAGAATCTCCAACTGCTTGATATTTGGAATAATAAGTGGATTGGATCTTGAAGATGAAGAGAACTCCTATGAGTTCCATCCATGTCTGCCAATCAGGGGGACAAACCTGACACCTTCATATTCCTCTCTTCGGATCCCTTCAGTATCCCTGGTAAGACGGATTAGTACCTGCATGTGCTGCGGCCCGACCGGTGCTACAATCCTCCCATTGACAGCGAGTTGTTTAATGAGTATGGATGGAATAGCAGGAGTGGCAGCTGTGATAATGATGCCATCATACGGGGCCATTTCATCCCAGCCAAGAGATCCATCTGATACGAATACAGAGACATTGACCACACCAGCTTTCTGAAGATTGGACCGGGCGTCATCAGCGAGTTCGGCAATCCGCTCGAGACTTATCACCCGGGCACCCATGGCAGAGAGGACTGCTGCCTGATATCCGCTTCCGGTCCCAATCTCAAGAATGATATCACCCTCCTCTGGTGCCAGGAGTTCGGTCATCCGGGCTACAATGTAGGGTTGAGAGATGGTCTGGTTATAACCTATCGGAATCGGATGATCGTGATATGCAACGTCAGCAAATTCTTCGGGAACAAAAAAATGCCGGGGTACCGTTTCCAGGGCTTTGAGCACCCGCTGGTCTTTAACTCCGCGTGAAAGGATCTGGGTCTGAATCATCAGTCTACGTTCTTCAGCCCGATCCTTATTCATAGTTAAAATCCGGATTTTTCTGCAGCATCAATGGCTGCATTGATCTGATCCTGAAGTACATCAGGGAGGCCCTCAACTCTGACATCAAGGAAACCCCTGATGATAGTTGCTGTTGCAGTCTCTTCATCAAGTCCTCGTGCCATCAGATACTCAATCTCATCTTTTGCAATCTTTCCAACTGCAGCCTCATGCGAAAGTTCAGTATCGACCACTTCTCCCCTGATCTCAGGGATGGCATGAATGATACCATCCTTCAGGATGAGCCCCTTACACTCAATATGTCCACGGGTTCCTTTGACTTTTCCCTGTATCATTCCACGGGAGTAGATGAGGCCACCGGTAGTAATTGCACGGGTGAGAAGTTCAGCACTGGTCCCTCGTGCATTCAGATTCACAGTGGATCCCAGGTCCAGATGAGATCCCGGAGGAGCAACCACAACACTGGAGAACCTTCCAACCGCATTCTCTCCCATCAGATGGCATACTGGTGACATCTGAATTTTACGCACAGGCTCCATGCAGACATAGTTGGAGAGAAATACACCAGCCTCTTCCACGATTGAGGCACTCCGGGGATAGACTGCAATATTTTTCCCCCAGTTATGGATCATGGTCGAAGTGACTTTTGCTCCTTTACCAACATAGAACTCAGTAACTCCAATATGTGTTCCGCTGTTCCGTGCTGATGCTGATGTACATCCAGATATGATATGGAGTTCTGATCCTTCTTCTGCGATTATGATATTATGTACATGTTGCACCGGAGAGTCTGACATGAGCAGACAGGCCTGCAGTGGATAAACACTCCGGGTTCCTTTTTTTGCAATAATGACAAAACCACGCGGATCTTTCTGGGCAGCGACATAACGGGTGAATTTATCTTTATCCTTTGATACTGCCCGCCAGACATATTCCTTTACCCAGGGGTACTGCTCAAGAGCTTTTCCGAGAGTAAGGAACTCAATTCCATCACAGTCAGAGGTAACATGGCAGACATCCTGGTCCTTCTGAAAGAAACTTCCAGAACGGTTCTTCATATCAACTTCCAGACCGGTAAGAGCAAGGCGCTTCCTATCTTCAGGCGGGAGATCCGTCATCTGTAATTTTTCAGGCATAATCCTCCAAAGGTGAATAATAATTCAGATTTCGTTTGTGAAGGGAGAACTGAACAATCTAATCATTCTTGTTCTGAGAGGCATGGGGTAATAACATACCTGATTGTCATTCATGGTTCCCGGATCAACTCAGGGAGATCTGCTATTGACTTGATGATATGACTCGGCTTGACAAGGGATTTTGCAAGAACTTCTTCATTGAATTTACCGGTCTTTACAAGTACTCCTTTGATACCACATGCCATTGAACCCCCAATATCTGTTAGAATATCGTCTCCAACCATCAAGGTGTTCCCTGGTTCTGCATCCATGCTGGATAATGCCTCACTGAAAAAATGTAATGATGGTTTTCCCATGAGGAGTGCAGTCTTTCCTGAAGCATACTCAAGACCATCAACAAACGGCCCTGCGCCAAGAGAAAGACCATCATGGTCCATCCAGTACCGGTCTTTCTCCAGGGCAATCAGGTCAGCGCCACCGATAACCTGCCGAAATACCTGATTTATTGACTGGTAGGTGAATGCATCCCCGGCATCTGCGATAATTACTACGTGTGCATCATGAACCAGGGAGATCCCTGCCTTACGAAAGTCATTCTTAAGATCGTCAGTAGACAGGAGTGTGCATGATGAGATGCCCCGGCTCAGAAGGTATTGTATCACAGCACCTGCAGGAGTAAAAATTTGATCCTCCCAAACCGGCAGATTCAGGCTCTGAAGTTTTTCGAGAACTGTCTTTTTTGACCGTCTGGTTCCATTTGATATAAATCGGTATGGGATATTCTGATTCTGTAAAAATCCGATAGTTTCTGCAGCACCTGGAAGTGGGTTCATACCTGTAAACAGGGTCCCATCAATGTCCAAAAGCACAGCGTGGACAGACATACTGTACCTTTATTCCGGTAATATTTCAGAATCTCCTCTGGAGATATAGATAAGTATAAAAAGTGAGAGAGCCCACTTTGTAAAGCATCTGCATCGATGGTCTAGAGGCATGACTTTGGCCTTCCAAGCCAATAGCTCGGGTTCAATTCCCGATCGATGCATTGTAACAACGAGTATTTCGTTGCTTATTTTTTTTCTTGAATCGTAATTCTCGTATGTCATTATGTGTCCCAGTTTTCACTGATAACGATCACTTTTGTATGGGTAGATCTGTGGTTGGATGCTTATGCTGAAGTGAATGAGGCCACCCCACACCGGGGATAACAGAAATATCACGATATGAACAAGTGTATGATACCGGAAGTTTGAGATGATGATACTCCAGATTCTGGTGATCTTGAAGAGAAGGAATAAGGTATCAATCAGAAGTATACCGGAACTTCGGAATGTTTCGGACAAAATACAGAAATTTCCGCCATGAATTCAAGCACTAATTGCTGGTTGATCGCAAATTAATTAATAATAATATAATTTTATGTACTAATTACGGAAATTGTGAGAACACAGAGAACAGGGAAGTTGATCATGAGGTTCATGTATCTCTTCATCTGAAGTTTGCAGTTCCGCAAAGAGAGATCGTGATAACCGATCAGGGGAACTATTACATCCTGATTGCAAAAATAAGACAGATATGCATTGCCCAGAAATCCGAAATTCGTTTGCAATACCTCATATTGAGCCTGGATTAAAAGAGAGTTCCGTTATTCTAGGCAATGATTCATCCAGACCTTATAATTTGAGAACGTCGACTGTTGGCCTGAAAACCGGAGATGTATGAAAAGAGTAGATATCTCCTCGAAGGATAGACAGGAAGATTCAACATATAAGATTTCCGGCACCCATTAAATCATATATATCAGCCCGGAATCAAAACCCAAGACTCTACTCGCGTTACAATCAGGAGATCTCTCGATAGACACACATCCAGCAATTCATCATGAGTCTTTGTGAGAAAACTCCAAAGAGGTTAATAAGCAAGAAATACCAACAATTGAAGGCAGGGCCCGTGGTCTAGCTGGTTATGACGTCGCCTTCACACGGCGGAGATCCTGAGTTCGAATCTCAGCGAGCCCATAAAAATATTTTTACGAAATCGATAAATCCGTGAATTTTTTCGTTATCTTTTCAATCAAAGCAGGATTATCGTTTTGCACATATACCGAAGTTCCATCAACATCGATTACTTTTTGATATCTCTCTGAAATCTCTTTGAGATGTTTCTGAAAATTCTCTGCATACTCAGGCAATTTTGAATCAAGCAGGATGACATCAGCCTGGGGATTATAATCCATGTAAACATCATGCCTGTTTACTAAAAATACCAGAATATTCATGGGCGCAGCAACCGACACATCACCGGGAATAATATCAATTACCTGATGCAGAACCGGGCTGTGCTGCCAAGTTGGAATATGCCCACCATGTAATGCATATTGCATGGGAGGAACAACCGGAGACCAGAGAAGAGTTGCAATCAAGGAACATCCCAGTACTATTAACAAAAGATTCTTTTGCGTTATCAGGCTTTTACTCTTTTTTTCAGGGGATATTCTTTTTAATCCCATGATAAACGCCATGATTACTACCGGAACAATAAGAGCTGAGTAATGCTGCCCCACATAGTAATATTCCGGGTTCGGCGAGAGAAGAATCTCCATAAATGAAGGAAATCCTATCGCCAACACAGGTAGAGCAGCCAATGGGATAAACAAAAGTGGCAAAAACAGTTGAATCAGATATGATAGCCGGTTTACATTATGGTCAGACAAATTTGAGGAAATATTTTTGTACTGATCAAGGTTACGGTTGGAAGTATCGGGGTGATCAAGAGGGAATGCAGGTTTTACAACAAAATAGAAAGAGAGAAGGATAAGTAAAGAAAGGATAACCAACAGAACAAATTGCCAGTTCTCTTTTAGTGGTTTCGTCCGGTTTACATATAATCCCACCATTCCAAGCATACATACGAATAACGTAACATCTTCTTTAATCAGAAGACAGAAACACCCACATGCCAGCATCAGATTATTACGCTTGGTAAGATACGCCCATAACGTCATTCCACCAAAAAATGGAAAAAATGAGATCTCATAAAAATCACAGTATGCTAAACCCTGAACAACTGGATATAAAAAATAAATTAATGCAACGATCCAGGCATGTTTGGATCCTATAAATTCACGGGCACAGAGGTATACTGGAACCACTCCGAGCGTAATAAGCACAGACTTGATGATAAACAAAGTTACTGCAGATGACGAGAGATAGTAAAAAGGGAGAGCTAATAAAAGGATGGGAGAGAAATGCACACCTAAATGTGAGCCTCCTTCAAAGGAATTTGTAAGAAATTCGCCTGAATGAATAGTATTCCAGAAGAGTTGATTAAATAAGGCTGTATCATATTGGGGATCAAAAACAGATAATCGATATAATGATACTAAAGAGAAAAATAGTGCAAAAATAATGGATGCTGATATTACGATAATATCATATTTGTCACATTTTGGAAATTTATCCCTTATATCATAACTCCTTTTACTTTCTGAATTCATGGCGATCTCTAATGCCCATATTTGAATTGTATCACATATGAACTGATACGATAGAGGGAGTTGTATAAAAAAGGAGGTAAATTTAAAGATTTTAATGATGAGGGATTACCTTTTTAACTTGTCGACATCGCACTCATCGGAATTACTCCGCCCTGATTCATTTGAGCGATCACATACGCAGTTCTTCCTTCCATAACATTCACCTGTTGCTCAAAAGGCTGGTACCCGGTAAGTTCAACCCGTACTGTGTGAACCCCGGGTTTTACCTGCGAGAGAGTCAGCGGGGTATTCCCTTGTGCCACACCATCCAGATATGCAAGCCCGCCTGATGGTAGTGAAGAGATCATCACATATCCATACTGCGGCAACCACCAGGATGGATAGAGGGCAGCGGTGACATATGTTACACTGCCTCCTCCGATAACATTCACCTGCTGATTCCAGTCAAGGTAGTTTGGTGAAGTAACCCGGAGCGAATGGACACCTGGTGTAACATCAGCAAGCCAGAGCGGACCAGTGCCGGCAAGATTTCCATCAACATACACGGACGATCCGGCCGGGTACGTGTAGACACTTACAATACCGTTGTTTGTCGGTTTGATCTTCATGTCTGCGATGACTTCAATCTCTTTTCCTGCTTCCACAGAAACATCCTTGATATAGTCTGTGAAGCCGGGTTTCGTTATCCGGAGTTGGTTTATTCCGGACGGAAGGTTGCCGATACGGAATGTTTGCAGGAACCGTGTCTCACCCTGCAGTTGATTGTTCAGGTACACCTGTGAGCGGTCAGGGGCATAGGTGATCTTAACAGTTCCACCCGGACCTGCCCGTGAAGCTGTTATGTACCCTGATTTGGTGACCGAGTTTGTAGACTGGGTGTTACTTGCAGTCAACTTGACCGTGTAGGTTCCCGGGTTCCGGTATACATGGGATGGATTTGCTACCATGTCAGTCCCACCATCGCCAAAGTCCCAGGCCCACATGATCGGACCTCCAATAGACCGGTCACTAAACTGGACTGTGAGTGGAGCAATGCCGGAAGTAGGCGTTCCACTAAAGTCAGCAATAATTGATCCTGACTGTGAGACCGTGATGTAACCTTCTTTTGTCTTCGTACTGACCCCACCGGTCTGACTGCTTGCTGTCAGTTTCACGGTGTAAACTCCGGGAGCAGTGTACGTGTGAGTTGGGCTCGCAATATTATTGCAACTATCACCTGCACATGAAGCATCCATCGGGATCACACCATCGCCAAAGTCCCAGATCCACATCGTCGGACTGCCGGTTGACTTGTCGGTGAACTTTACAGTCAGTGGTGCACCACCACTCGTTGGAGAGCCTTCAAAGTCGGCCACAACTCCGCCAGACTGTGAGACCGTGATGTAACCTTCTTTTGTCTTCGTACTAACCCCACCGGTCTGACTGCTTGCTGTCAGTTTCACGGTGTAAACTCCGGGAGCAGTGTACGTGTGAGTTGGGCTCGCAATATTATTGCAACTATCACCTGCACACGAAGCATCCATCGGGATCACACCATCACCGAAGTCCCAGATCCACATCGTCGGATTGCCGGTTGACTTGTCGGTGAACTTTATAGTCAGTGGAGCAGTTCCGCTTGTCGGAGTACCTTCAAAGTCTGCAACAATACCACTCGGGCTGCCACCCACAAGGATATAGTTGTCCCGTTTCATCGTATGGGTTCCACCACTGTTGGACACTGTAAGCGTAACGGAATAACTTCCGGGACCGGTGTACGTGTGCGATGGATTGGCTTCATTTGAGGTGGTCGCGTCACCAAAGTCCCAGTAGTAACCGGTTGGTGGTCCAATCGAGAGGTCAGTGAACTTCACAGTCAACGGGGCTGAACCTGAAACCGGTGTTGCTTCAAACATGGCAACCGGTGGGGGTATGTCGCCGGTAACTGCGATGAAGTCCTTTTCAATCTTTGTATCAGTTCCCTGCTGGTTTGAAGAGGTCAGTTTTACAGTAAAGACACCAGCCCGCTGGTAGGTATGGGACGGAGATGCCAGTGTGGCATTTGTACCATCACCAAAGTCCCAGAACCACATTGTTGGATTGCCCGAAGAGGTATCAGTAAACTGGACAGTCAGGGGATTTGGTCCGCTCCGTTTGTCAGCAGTAAAGGAAGCCTTGGGTCCTGCACCACTACCGCTTACCGTGATGTATCCTACCTTTTCTTTTACACTTGAACCAGCGGTCTGGCTGCTTGCCGTTAATTTGACCGTGTATGTACCCGGGGAGTTGTATGTATGGGTCGGGTTTGCAATATTGTTACAAGAACCACCAGAGCAGGACGCGTCCATTGGAATAGGACCATCGCCAAAGTCCCACTGCCACATCGTTGGATTGCCGGTAGACTTGTCGGTGAATTTCACAGTAAGAGGAGCAACACCACTTGTGGGGGTACCTTCAAAGTCTGCAACAATCCCGGATGGTGCTCCTCCTGTACTCAAATCAAGTTTTTGGACTTTACCTGATTCAAAAGGAACAACCTGATCTGCCTTTGTATCTCCAATATAGAAATTGATAGATAGTGGACCCATCTTGAGATCATTCTCAGATGCCACAACCATCAACTTGTCATCAAAGATACCGGCACCCCCATATTTCCCGGCTTCCTTCAGGGTATACTGACCATAAACCTGGTCGTTTACCTTTGCTATCAGCACTGTTCCTGCCGGAACCGGACTGCCCTGAAGCGTGACAGTTCCATAGAACTCAGCCGGAAGCGGAGGAACCGCTGCCGCACTCATTATCAACGCACAGAGCAGAACAACCAGTGCCAATACTGGTTTTATTGCACGAATCCCATCCATATTTAAAGCCCCAACATCCGTTATCCGGATTACTTCACTAGAAACCTCAGAGTTTCAATTGTTTGAATGTTGTTCCTGTCCATGATAATCTTTCCGGAAGATGTGCCCGGGACAGACGGAAAATTGTATTACGGGACTGCTTAAAAAATATCAGAATTGAAGTATATCAAAAAAAGAATAATCGAATCGACTATTATTCCTGTTATTTACGTTATGGATTGATCTCTGATCTGATCGTGAGAAAGATCGGTCCGCGGACGTCAACCTTTCTGTTATTATCAGTAATATATCTCATGGCATAGGGGGCGATCTTCAGGTTGATATCTCCCGGGAGCCGGGCCATTTTAAACTGCACCGTTGTTCCTTCACCACACATGGCTGCTATCTCGATAGATTCCACAGCACCCGCTGCAGCTGCCTGCAAGAATGAGAGACCTGCAGGAACTCCTTCTTTTCTGACAGTGGCAAACTTTTCTGTGTCTGGTACCCCTAGGATCGAACCATTTTGAACAAAGATCTCATTCATGCAGGCAGGTCCGAGCAGCTTTGCCCCTTCTTCAGGTTCTTCTACATAGATAGAGATGTTTTTGCCAGAGATCTCCCCTTCCCATGCTTTGAATGAACATGGACCTATTGCAGTTGCATTCGGAAGGGCTACATCACAGATTGCAGAAACGATCTGACGACCGGCTGCCGACGGTTCCTTCTCCAGAGAAACTGCCCGGGCGAGATCAGAATCTGAGTACTGCCGTGGAGCAAACTGGGGAAAACACATCTCACGAACATCATTTGATCCCGACGAGATCATCGCAAGTCGCTCTACTCCAAGACCGAGATTCATAACCGGGACACCAATTCCATACCCGGCCAGTGAAGATGGAGAGTAGATACCAAAGGTCGCGACCTCCACCCATCCATGCTTTGGATGAGAAGCATACACTTCAGTCTGGGTGTCAGGAATGTAATATTTTGAACGCTTGTCATCAGGTCTGAATTCAAAATCAGTGTACCCGAATGATGACAGTAATGCCCTGGCAACTGCTTTGCCATCCTCCATGGTGACATCTTCTCCTGCAACAACGCAGGATGCAGAGTGGTAACTCATCAGACGCTGGGCATCTTCGGCCTGTTCCCTGCGGAAACACCGGTCAATCGAGAAGAGCATGATCGGATGAGGAACCTTCTCCCAGATGGAACCAAGCGTCTGAAACCAGCCACTGGTCATATGAGAACGGAGAGTCTGACGGCCTGACTCAGGTTTCAACTCACGGAATTCAGGAAAAACCTGATCAAGAATCTCGACGACCAGTGCATCATCGGTCTTGAGCACTGCTGCAAGTTCATGTGTCAGGTCATCACCGTCGATCTCTGATTTCTTATAGGCATGCAGAGTTTTTCTGAGTGCCTCTTCATCTTCCTCGGATACCTGGCGGCCGATGATTCCTGATATCTTCTCTATCTGATCCTTCCCAATTCCGACATTGGGCCTTGGAAGCCCGCCAAGATAGAAGACACGATCAAGCACTGCCATGGCTTCTGGACCAAACTGGCGATAAACCTCCTGCTCATCAACGATGATCGGGTTTTCTGCCTCGTCAAAGCCCATCGCAAGGTATGTCTCACGAAGCTTCTGGATCGTTGCAAATACCGGATGAGGGGTTGCACACCTGTACTGCAGTCTCGGATATGTTCGATCTACTGACGGAGGCGTCAGGACTGACGGGCCTGCATGCCATGCAGCCTCATAATCTTCCTTTGCCCGCTGTTTGAACTCTTCAATATCAAATCTCATAATATCCTCATGCGTTCTCGATCTTCTCAAGACAGATGACCCGGGACTGGGAGTTTTCTCCTTTTATGGTGTAGTCACAATGTGGAAGGATTGTCTCAACAAATGCCTGGATCTCAGGATGTAATGGCATATGTTTGATTGTGAGACGACGCTGGCTGAATCCCACATGCATATACGATTTCACCTCAACAAAGGAAGCACCGCTCTCCTGAATTAATCTGGCATACCCTTCAGGATCATGGTCATTGATCCCTTTTACAAGCGTGATACGAATTGCAGTTCTCGCGCCCTGATCCCCATCCTTCCCAAGTGATACCAGACTTTCCTGCAGCCGATCCCAGTAGTCTTCAAGTGGCTGGGCAACTTTCAGGTAGGTTTCCCTGTCTGTTGCTGTGAGTGAGACATACTTCTGGAACGGTCTGCATGCTTTGAGCTCTTCAGGGTTCGTTCCGTTTGATACGAGGAAGGTTGTACATCCCTTCTGATTAAGCATCTCAATCAGTTCAGGCAGATGCGGGTACAGGGTTGGTTCCCCGGAGAGGGAGATAGCAACCTGGTCCGGATTGATCGCTTCATCCCATCGCTGGGGAGTAACTTTAGGAGAGATTTTGTATCCGGCAAGCCCTTTTTTCTGCAAAAACGGTATCCTCTTTACAATATCTGCCGGAGGAAGATCTTTTTCTCCCGGATGTTCATGCTCAAATGATCGCCAGCAGAAGAGGCATCGATGGTTGCACTTTAGTGTGGGAGTCAGCTGAACACACCGGTGGCTGGAGATGCCGTAAAACTGGTGTTTATAACACATCTCTCCCCCTGTCAGAGCCCTTTTACACCAGAGACAGGGTTTGAGCGAAGCAGAAGAGGATGGATCAAAGAAGAGATATCCCATCCTCCGGAGGGAAATCTCAGGGCTGTGACCGTTTGGAATCTTACATCGCGCGGAGCGCATCTATCCCCAGTGTTTCAAGAGCCTCTTTCAGGGTGTTCCTGGTTGCCTCAACCAGAGTGAGACGCCGATCCCGCACGGTTCCCTGTGCCTTGAGAACCGGTTCAGCATGGTAGAATGAACCAAAAATGTCTGCAAGTTCGCGGGCATATATTGCAAGCAGATACGGTTTCAGTTCAGTGACTACCTGATCGATAACCTTGGGGAACCGGGCTATTTTTTTGGCCAAGACTATCTCGCCGTCACCTTCGATCTCATAACAGTGAGGAAACTCTCCGGCCTTATCTAGAATACTACAGGCACGGGCATGAGCATACTGAATGTAAGGACCACTCTGTTTTTCAAAGTCAAGTGCTTCTTTCCAGTCAAAGACTGTACTCTTCTCAGGGATCGTCTTGACAATATCATACCTGATTGCTGCTGCTGCGACCCCTTTGGCAATTGTTTTACGTGCCTCTTCATCGAGTTCAGGGCGTCGTACTGTTACCTCTTCCATTGCCCGCCGGCCTGCTTCTTCGATCAGTTCATCAGCCGAGATGAATGTTCCCCTTCTGGTGCTCATAGAACCTTCAGGGAGTGAGACAAATTCAAAGAAGACTATCTCCGGGACCGTCTCGCCAAGAAGATCCATGGTTGCCTGCAGTTGCCTGCCGATAAGTTTGTGATCAGCACCCAGAACATCGATCACCCGGTCAAAGTTATGACCTTTCCAGAGGTGGAATGCGATATCTCGGGCAGCATACACACTGGTTCCATCTGAACGCCTGAGGATGTACTTCTTCTCAAACCCGTACTTTGAGAGGTCTAAAGCTAGTGTCTCCTCATGGACCGCTTCAGGCATGTGAGCAATTCGTCCCAGTAACTTACTGGTGTCACCGTTTCTGACAAAATCACTCTCAAATACAAACCGGTCATGGTGGGCATGGAGTCCGGCAAGAGTCTCCTTGAATCCTTCAAGACATCGCCTGACCGGGCCCTTGAACCTGCGGATGATCTCATCATCCCCATCCTCAACCTTCTGCATCAGGGCATCGATCTCTGCAGTGAGTGATGGATCAGCAGTGAGGTGTTTGTTTGCCTCAATGTAGACCTCGGCAATCAGATGGTCACCTTTTCCTGGCCCATACACATCAGTGTGCTGTCTGTCAATACCCCAGGCAACGATCGCAATCTGCCGGCCCATATCGTTAACGTAGTATTCAACTTCCAGAGGATACCCTGCTTTGCGGAAACACCGGGCCAGGGTATCTCCTATAATAGTATTGCGTATGTGACCGACATGGAGCGGGCCGTTCGGGTTTGCACTTGTGTGCTCAAGGACAACACGGACACTCTTAGGAGGAAGATTCCCATACCCGGGCTTGACTGCAGCTTTCAGAACCTCTGCACAGTACCTTCCCTCAAACGTGAAGTTAATATATGGCCCGGTAGCCTCGGTACGGACATTCAGATCTTTGAGAAGACGGTCAGATATGGCATCGGTGATCTCCTTGGCTATCTGGGCGGGGGCCATCCGCTTCTCTTTTGCCATGGCAAACGCCACGGTTGATGCAAGATCTGCATGCTCTCCACCATCAACCAGGAGAACATCCTCCCTGCCGGTATACTCTTTGAGAACCCCGGCAACCTGTTCACACAAGGAAATATACATTAAAACCCGGTCCTGTATCTAAGTATTGCGGCTATTCCGCCAAATGCACTATATAATTGAGACCCTTCCTCAAAATCATCTGATATGATGGAAACACTGCTGTTGCTCTGGTCAGCAAGTTGGGTCAGTTCATCTATGATGTCAAACTCCTGTTCAAGCTGGAGCGGGGATGTACACTTCGGGCAGGGTCCGAAATCAAGATCACCTGGATCTTTTCCCGCTTCCATCTGGACCGTCTTCTGCTCTGTATACCCACAGGCATCACACTTGATAACCAGGCGTGATTTCCTGAGTTTATCAGATAAGAGGAGCATATCAACCGAACCCAGTTCAAGGTTGGCCCTGACACTTTGTTCTCCATAGGCTGCAAGACCGTTGTCCTTGACAAGTTCCTTGAAGAACCGCTCCATGATGTGCTTCTCTTCAATGACAGTCTGACCTTTCAGGACATCTTCGGCAGCATCCACCAGCTCGGGAAGCCCGCTCTCATTGGTGTATGCAACATCAAAGAGCCCAAGGATCCGTTTTTGCACTTCGTGATGCAGGAACTGACCCTGTTCAAACTCTTCCTTTGTCGGGGACGGACCACCGATCAGTAATCCCTTAAACCGGTTGAAGTAGTCTTTCTCACTCAGGAATATCTCACTGGATCGCTCGCCCACTTTCTTATAGAAATCATTGATAGCGATCAGACGGAGGCGTTCGAATCGGATACTTGACTGACCACCTTTGCGCTGCTTTCCTGGCACCGTAGAGGTGGTTCCACCAATCGGATCAATCCGGTTTCCACGCAGAAATCCCCAGTATGCTTCTCTTCTGTCCAGAACCAGAAGGCCATACACAGCCTTCTCTTCAAGCATGTCACGGAGAGGTTCTAGTTCGAACTTGGAACTGCACCGGTACATGTAGAGATTGATGGGCTGGGGCGGAAGCACCACGTCACACTCAAGGTCCTGGCGATCTCCATGCTTGTTCACACTCCCGCAGAAGACAGCCATCCCTTCCTCCGGTGGCTTGTTATAATATTTAAGCCGGGCAAGAATGCTGGATATCGCACTCTGTACATTTGTCCGGGTCTGTTTCGATTTGATGTTGGCACACTGGCCAAACTCGTCCCGCAGCTGGGCGGTTACATCATAGATCTGCTTATCCGGTGGTATGTAGAGAGAGATCAGTTCGGTTCCACTGCCCTCTTTCGCCTCCAGCCGTTCAAGCATCTTTTTAAATTCATAACGCCGCCGTGCGTCATCATGTTCAACCGCTTCGCTCATGGCAACAAACCTGTATTGTAAGCTGGTATATATTGCTCCGGGCCGGACTTAATATCTGCGGCGGACAGAAAAAGATATTTAATTATTCAGATATTTCTGAAACTGGTCGCGTAGGGTCTGATCCACCTCATCATTGAACCCATGCGTTCCATTGAATGTAAAAAATTGTGCAGACTTACCAAGAGTAGTCGCTAGTTTTTCTCCCAGGTCTATCGGGATAATCGGATCCTTTGGTGCATGGAATATAAGTGAAGGCCTCGGTGCAATCCGCGGACCCATCACGTCAGGATCAATACTGAGTAAAAAGCTCCTGGCACTTCCCTGGTACTGATCACCCTGGCGTTCAAACCCTGACGTGGATATCCCGACATACCCGGCAGACTCGTTATCAATTGCGGCAGCAACTGCAGCGTACCTTCCACCGTTAGACTCTCCAATCATCCAGATGGGAATCAGACCGTACCGTTCGTGAAGGTACCGTTCTGCGTCTATCATATCTGCAATAATCAGGTAGATCTGTGGCCACTCTCCTGCTGAGAACTTTCCATAATCCTTCTCCAGATTTAGCGGGTACCCCGAAGTATTGCCGCCGTTGCCTCTCACATCAACAACCAGAACTGCATATCCCTGCCGACCATACTCAAGCAGATGACCAATATGGCCTGAAGCAGGAACTCCTGCACCAGGTGCCCAGACCGCACCTTCTTTCGGATGCTCCGGGGCAATGAGAACTGCAGAGACATTTCCGCCAAAATTCGTAAATGTCAGTTCTTCAACCGTGACATTCCCTTCAGTCTCAAGAGTTTTATTAACGACCACTCCATGAGGAATCTGCATGGTGAGAATTCCATCATCAGATACCTGATACGCAGGTTTTACTGACTGACTCTGCATACCAGTGCATCCGCAGACTATCAAAAACAGAATCAGAACAAGTATTATAGATAGTGGAAAACAGCAACCCCTCATGTACACTCCTTACCGATGCACCGGGCTACAGCTGCTATCGTCTTTGCATCAACAATCTCACCATCCCTGACCATCCGGAAAACCTCGGAGATTGACAACCGAACAGGTTCAATTATCTCATCAGCATCAGGAGCATACTCGCGTGAGGGGGTAAGACCTCTCGCTTCATAAATAAAGATCCGCTCATCGGTAAAACCCGGAGTTGTATAGATAAAACCACGGGGTATGAGTTCTCTGGCAGCAAGACCTGCCTCTTCGATCAGTTCCCGTCGTGCAGTCTCAATCGGATCCTCACCGGTTTCCATGGTTCCGGCAGGTGCCTCAAGGATATACTGATCAATCGCAAAACGCCACTGACGTATGAGATAGCAGTACTCCCCGTCAATAGGAAATATTACTACAGCACCACGTGGCCTGACTACCACCGCCTCACGTTGCATCCCGTTTGGCAGAGAAAAATTTGATTTTTCAACGATGAGACGCTTTCCCCGGTAGATCTCCATAATTCACCGGTAGGGAATCGGATCCTCTATCCCAATCGTTGCAAACGCTTCCTTTCTGAAATGACAGGAGCCACAGACACCACATGCGGCCTCTCCATCCTGGTAGCACGACCATGTGTCTTCATACGGGACGCCAAGGTCCATTCCAATCTTCAGAATCTCTGATTTGTTGAGACGAACAAAGGGAGTATTAAGCGAGATATGAGTTTCAGGCCGTGTGCCCAGGTTTATTACCTGCTGAAAAGCCTCGATAAATTCAGGCCTGCAATCAGGGTACCCGGAATAGTCTGATGCCTGCACACCGATGTAGATCGCATCCGCTCCCCTGGCCTCGGCAAAACTCGTTGCGACAGAGAGGAGGTTTGCATTCCTGAAAGGTACATACGTCTGTGGAATCCCATCTCCTGCATCAGCATGAGATTTTACCGGCATTGACCGATCAGTCAGACTTGAAGCTCCAACCTGGATCAGATATGCAAGATTTACATCCAGGAACTCTGCTGCATTGAGATGCCGGGCAATCCGTTTGGCACATTCACGCTCTTTATCTTCGGTGCGTTGACCATAGGTGAAGTGAAGGGCATAAATCTCATATCCTTCAGATTTTGCCAGGTAGGCAAGAGTAGATGAATCCATGCCACCTGAAAGAAGACATACTGCTCTCAATTATTGTACCCCGATAATTTTGTGAAGTTGCAACTGAAATCTTACCGGCAGGTTCTGATCCAGAATATATGAGACTATCTTCATAGGATCAGTTCCAAACACCGGCGACCAGAAGATCGTTCCTCTCACCGCGTTTTGTTTCAGAGTCTCATGAGCGTATCTGAGATCCTCATCTGTGCCAATGACGTACTTGACCGAATCTTCAGGCCTAATCCAGTGAAGCAGACTTAAATCGCTCTTCTCCCCTGATGACGGACATTTGACATCCATACAGATGGTCGCATAATCCTGGCAGGTCCTGAAATCCTGTGTCCCATTTGTCTCAATGGTTGTCGCATGCCCGGTTTCTTTGAGCATCTTCAAAAGCGCAGGAAGATTTTGCTGGAGAAGAGGCTCGCCACCGGTGATACATACATGGGCTATCCCGGATTTCTGTACCTCTTCCATTATCTGTGCAAGATCCATTTCAGTCCCGTAGTCATCCTGCGCGGCGCGAGTATCACAGTACAGGCACCGGAGATTGCATCCGGCAAAACGGATGAAGATTGTTGGATATCCGGAGGTGTCGCCCTCCCCCTGAATACTGGTAAAGATTTCAGCGATCTTCATGTGTCAACTCTGCATAGCAGGATGGTGACTCCCAGACCCTTATTGTCTCGACCCTGATATCCCGGCCACTTGGAGCATATGCAGACTCGATCGAGTCACGAATAAGTTCTGCCAGAAGTTCGCTTGTCGGGTCCCCGGGAGTCTTAATTACCGGATGAAATTCCTCAATTCTCGGAACCATCGGGTCATCCTGGTTCAGAATAATCTGGTGATCATACTTGTTGACTGCCTGTTTGATCTCATTATAATCAACCAGAATATTTGTTTGGTCATCAGTCCTACCAGTGATCCAGATCTCAACCTTCCATCGGTGTCCGTGAAGGTTGTGACATTTGCCCCGGTAATGAAGGAGTCGATGACTGGCATCGAAGGAGACTTCCTTGTAGAGCCTGATCTGCATATCATTATGTTAGACGGGAATACAACTATTATATTGCATAAGGGGTAACGTATACAGACAGGTTTCAAACTTAGCACGGTAATACGCATCTGTCGTGCATTTGGACAAAACCTCACCGATACCCGGTGTTTCCGTCGAAATTTTTACAGAGTGATGTAATGGGACAGGGAAAATTCGCAGCACGAAAGTTAAAGCGCGACTGGCATAGATTCCGCTGGAGCGACCCGCATTTCGCCCGCACAGCAGGCGGACTGAAGTTAAAATCAGATCCTCTTGAGGGCGCGCCACAGGGGCGCGGCATTGTTCTTGAGAAGATTGGTGTTGAGGCAAAGCAGCCCAACTCAGCAATCAGGAAATGTGTCCGTGTACAGTTGATCAAAAACGGCCGTCAGGTTTCTGCATTTGCAGTTGGTGACGGTGCTATCAACTTCATCGACGAGCACGACGAAGTTGAGATTGAAGGCATCGGAGGCCGTCTCGGTCGTTCAATGGGAGATATCCCAGGAGTCAGATACGTGGTCACCAAGGTGAACAATGTCTGTCTTCATGAGATGGTCATAGGACGGAAGGAGAAGCCACGCAGGTGAACGTGATGAGTGAAGAAACAGCGTCGGCCCCTTCACGCCTTCTTTTCAACAAGTGGGACGTGACTGAGGTCAATATCAAGGACCCGGGTATTGCACGATACGTGAACCTCACCTCCATGATGGTGCCACATTCATGCGGCAGACTCACGAGGCAGGAATTCAACAAGTCAAATATGCTCATCGTAGAGCGGCTTATCAACCAGCTCATGCGGACTGAGGTCAACACAGGCAAGAAGACACTGGCAATTCGCATTGTCAAGGACGCCTTTGATATCATCAACAAGAAGACCAAGAAAAACCCGGTTGAAGTTCTTGTTGATGCAGTTGCAAATGCAGGCCCCCGCGAAGAATCAGTAAGACTGAAGTACGGAGGAATCAACGTTCCAAAGTCTGTCGACACCGCACCAATGCGCCGTGTCAACACTTCAGTTGGGTTGATTGGGGCCGGAGTTTACTCTGCCAGCCACAAGAAGAAGAAGCCGGTGGCAGTAGCCCTTGCCGAGGAACTTATCGCTGCAGCAAACGGCGATCCAAAGTGTTACTCAGTAGGCAAGCGGGAAGAACGTGAACGTGTTGCAAAGTCTGCACGTTAGAGAACAATCTCTCAATACTTTTTTCAGAGAATTTCAGGTGTAATATGAGCCGAGGGAAGAAAACGGTTGAGCGCGTCACGCAGCTCATGAACAAGCCGGAGAATATCAGGAACATCGGTATCGTCGCCCACATTGATCACGGGAAGACAACCATGTCTGATAATCTCCTGGCAGGTGCAGGAATTATCAGTGAGGATCTTGCAGGGAAAGCCTGTTGGATGGACTCAGATGAAGAAGAACAGGCACGTGGAATCACCATCGATGCTTCAAACGTCTCCATGGTTCACGAGTATGAGGGCAAAGAGTATCTCATCAACATGATTGATACTCCAGGTCACGTGGACTTTGGTGGCGATGTTACCCGAGCAATGCGTGCAGTAGACGGAGCAGTTGTCCTTGTGGACGCAGTAGAAGGCACAATGCCACAGACCGAGACTGTTCTTCGTCAGGCACTCAAAGAGCGGGTAAAGCCAGTTCTGTTCATCAACAAGGTTGACCGGCTTATCAATGAGCTTCAGGTTGACGAGATGGAGATGCAGATCCGCCTCGGAAAAGTCATCGACAAGGTCAACAAGCTCATCAAGGGTATGAACGAGGAGATGTACAACAACGGGTGGAAACTCGATGCTGCACAGGGAACCGTTGCATTCGGATCTGCACTCTATAACTGGGCAATCTCTGTCCCGTACATGAAAAAGAGTGGAATCTCATTCAAGAATGTATATGACCACTGCAAGGCTGGTGAGATGAAAGAGCTCGCAAAGAAGAGCCCCCTTTGTGATGTTATCCTTGATATGGTCGTAACATTCCTGCCAAATCCACTTGAGGCACAAAAGCGGCGTGTTGGTGTGATCTGGCACGGGGATATCAACTCACCCGAAGGCAAGGGTATGTACAACTGTGACCCCAATGCACCAAGCTGCATGATGGTGACTGACATATCCTTTGACCCACACGCAGGAGAAGTTGCAACCGGACGTCTGTTTGGTGGAAAACTCAAGCGTGGAGACGAAGTCTACGTCATGCAGTCTGCCAAGAAGGTCAACCGCCTTCAGCAGGTTGGTATCTTCATGGGTCCGACCCGTGTTGAGGTTCCTGAACTCTTTGCAGGAAACATCGCTGCAGTCACCGGTCTGAAAGACGCAGTTGTCGGATCAACTGTATCAAGTCTGATGGACATGACCCCGTTCGAGTCACTCGAACACTACAGTGAGCCTGTCGTCACCGTTGCTGTTGAAGCAAAGAACATGAAAGACCTTCCAAAACTGGTTGAAGTGCTCAGGCAGGTCGCTAAGGAAGATCCAACCCTTCGTGTCAACATCAATGAAGAGACCGGAGAACACCTCATCGCAGGAATGGGAGAACTCCACCTTGAGATCGTTACCGGCCGTATCAAGCGTGACAAGAACGTGGAGATCGTCACTTCAGAGCCTATCGTGGTGTACCGTGAGACCATTGTCAACAAGCTCGACAGCGCTGTTGAAGGAAAGTCTCCAAACCGTCACAACAGATTCTACTTCATGCTCGAACCAATGCCTGACCATGTCGTTGAGTTGATCAAGAACCATGAGATCTCAATGAACCAGGAGCAGCTTGAGCGTCGTGACGCGATGGTCAAGGCAGGATTTGAGAAGGATGAAGCCAAGAATGTCAAGGATATCTACGGCACCAATATGCTCCTTGATATGACCAAGGGTATCCAATACCTCAATGAAACCATGGAACTTATCATTGAAGGTATTCATGAGGCACTTGACGGAGGTCCACTTGCAGACGAGCCGGTCCAGAACCTTCTGATGAAACTGGTTGATGTCAAGCTTCACGAAGATGCTATTCACCGTGGACCTGCACAGGTCATCCCTGCAGTAAGAAGTGCAATCAAGGCAGGTCTTCTCCTTGGAAATGACTCACTCCTTGAGCCAATGCAGAAACTTCACATCACCGTCCCACAGGACTACATGGGTGGAGCAACAGCCCAGATCCAGAGCCGCCGTGGCCAGGTCTTTGATATGACCAGCGAAGGAGATACCATTACCGTCGTTGGAAAGGCACCGGTTGCCGAACTTTTCGGATTTGCCGGAGATGTCAGATCTGCAACCGAAGGCCGTGCCATGTGGAATCAGGAATTTGCAGGATTTGAACTTGTTCCAGCCGGTATGGTCAAAGATGTAGTGATTGAGATCCGTAAGCGCAAGGGTCTCAAAGAAGAGATGCCTAAAGCATCAGATTATCTCGCGTGACCTGAACCCAAACGCATCACTCCTTTTTTAATTTCGTTGTTATTATAATATTTGAGAATTATAGCCCAGAATATTCCCCTTTTCTCCCCAACAAATAAGGAAAATATATAACTATGACAAACGAATTGTTCTTGTCCAATTTTTATCGGGGGTTAGATGCTCATGCATTTGATGGGGAAGATAAGAATGAAAAAAAGGGATTGGAGCAGGTTTCTCATCTTGCTCATGGTTGGCCTATTTATCCTGCCAGGATTCGTCTCAGCAATAAGGCCCACGTCTGCACTATACGACCAGACAGGTCTTACAACAACAATTGATGCTACCTGTATCGGAACACTTGTTGTTGATCATGATATGGATTGGGGACAGACAAATACGCCGGAAGGAAATCTTAACTCAGCAACCCTGCGTGGGGATGAAGTAAGAACAGATACCACATATCGTGAAAACACACTTGCGGCATCTGGTACTACCAGGTATACTAAAGACTTCAGCATGGACGGTTCAAATGCAACTCAGGGAACCGATAATCTTGGAGTCAGGCACACTATCAATTACCTTGCCAATGAGAGTGAAGGTGGGCAGATGCTCTATGATGAGC
The DNA here is from genome assembly GCF_003173355.1 of Methanospirillum lacunae. Lineage (NCBI taxonomy): Archaea > Methanobacteriati > Methanobacteriota > Methanomicrobia > Methanomicrobiales > Methanospirillaceae > Methanospirillum > Methanospirillum lacunae. The sequence goes on from NZ_QGMY01000007.1 coordinate 53,548, forward strand.
AGGGTACAATAACTCAGTATGGTAGGGGAACATCCAACAATACAGAAGTAAAATGTGTGTTTGCATCAGGATCTGGTGGAGCAGCAGGATTTGGCGGATACGTTAGCGCGGGCAGTCTGATGGACGTCAAAGAAGTAGCTGCAGTCACACAGATGGGTGGAAGAATGATATCAGCAGATGCTAAGACTCCTGTCAATCTGCGATATGCCTTTGATGCTCAGGGTCTCGACACAGATACAAAAGACAAGCTCGCAACCGGTTCAGCTTCAGTCTATCAGACTACTAACTTTGAGACCTACGGCAAAGATCCCTCGTCAACAAATACCACAACCAAGATTGACGACAAGCAGAATACACAGGCACGGGGATTATTCGACCTCGCACAGACGGTTGGATATACCTCTACCTACTAACTCTTTTTTGCATGAACTCTCATTCAACCAATAAGATTGCCGTCCTGATCAAAGAGTTATACCATCCAAATAAAGAGTGCCGGGCTAAAACAGTTCAGAAGGTTGTAAAATACGGGAATGAGGCAGTTGAACCTCTCCTGTCTCTTCTTCATGATCCAGACTGGAGAATAAGGTACCGGGCAGCTGAAGCACTCGGACTTATCAGATCTATTGAGCCGGTTCAGGAACTTATCCAGGCCTGCAATGATGAGAAGGATCATGTCAGGTACATGGCTGCAAAATCTTTAGGAATAATAAGAGATGCAAGAGCAGTTCAAACACTGATCCATATGCTGAATGATGAGCACCAGTATACCCGGGGGATTGCTGCTACAGGACTTGCTTTAATAGGGGATAGTACAGCAAAACGAGAGATTGAAGCAGCTCTTGCAAGGGAAACAGATCAGACAGTAAAAGAAAAGATGATTCAGAGCTTAAAAACTCTGAATGGAGAATAAGAAAATTACCTGATTTTTGTTCCCGGTTCTACGGGTTTAAACGGTACGAGAAGGGATGCCTCATCCCCTGCTGCAAGAATCATACCGTTGCTCTCGATGCCAAATATTTTCGCTGGTTTCAGATTCATGACCACAATAACGTCCTTGCCCACTAAATCCTCTGGAGAATAGAACTGGGCGATGCCACTGACGATCTGCCGGGTTTCAGATCCAAACCCAACCTGTAACTTCAGAAGTTTGGACGATTTAGGCACATTTTCTGCAGACAATACTCTTCCGGTCTTGAGCTCAATTTTTGAAAACTCTTCTATTGTGATCTGATTATCTGGTTCTGGAGGTGAAGTAAGGGCATCTATACGTTGCCTAAAATCAGCATCAAGTACATTGATCCTCTTCTCATCCAGTTTTTCAAACAATATTGATGGTTGAGAAAGTGGACCAGGTAATAGGTCAACCAGTGCATCATCAAACCCTGCTTTTGCAAGAGGGGTAGTCATTCCAAGTTGTGTCCAGAGTTTTTCTGCCCGGTCAGGCATAACCGGATCGATGAGCAAGGCAAGGGCTTTGGCTATCTGGAGACTGTTTCGCATGACCTGGGCCATTGCAACCAGATCAGTCTTGGCAAGTTTCCAAGGCTCATTAGTCTGCACATAGGTGTTACCATACGCTGCAAGTGCGAGTATAGCATCGACGGCACCTTTAAAATCATATGATTCAACAAGGTCTGATACTGTTGTCAGAGTCTCAGCAATTCTGGTTTTTATCTCCTGATCCACTGGGACATCAGGTACCCCGCCAAACTGCTTGTGTGAGAGATGAACTGACCGGTACACAAAGTTACCAAGGGTATTCACCACTTCAGAGTTTACCCTCTCTAGAAACAACTTCCAGGAGAAGTTCATCTCTTTTGTGTGGCTGGTATATGTGAGGAGGTAATACCGCAGGTAATCACTTGGGAGGCCCTGATCCAGGTAATCATCATTGGTCCAGACCACATACCCACGAGACTTGGAAAATTTATGATCATCAATTTTGACCATTCCTGATGCAACCACTGCATAGGGCTTTCCGTACCCTGCACCCTTCAGCATTGCAGGCCAGAAAACACAGTGATGATAGGTAATATCCTGTCCGATAAAGTGAGTGATCCGTGCTTTATCCTCACACCAATAATCTTTCCAATCAGAACCAGATTTCTCTGCCCATTCTTCGGTAAACCCGATATATCCGATAGGGGCGTCGACCCAGACGTACACTACCAGATCATCCCGGCCCGGAAACTTCGTTCCCCATTCCAGGGTTCGGGTGATACACCAGTCGTGAAGATCTTCATTGACCCAGCCGAGGGCGTAGTTGATTGCGTTGTCTGTTCCTTTGAGATCTTTCAGAAAATCCTTGAGATAATCCTGAAATGATGAAAGTCTGAAGAAGAAATGCTCCTGCTCCCTGAACTCTGCGGCTGTTCCACAGATCTTACAGGTTGGCTTAAGGAGTTCCCCAGGTTCCAGATGCTTTCCGCACCCCTGATCACATTCATCTCCCCGGGCAGGCTTACTGCAGTGAGGGCAGATTCCTTCCAGGTACCTGTCAGGAAGGAATTTTTTACACTTGGGGCAGTAAGCCTGCTGAATAATTTTTGGGTAGACATGACCGGCTTTGATCAGTCTGTTTACAATATGAGTTGTGCGGGCCTTCGTAGCAGGATCATCTGTCATTCCAAAATGATCAAAGTGAATATTCATGCGTTTGAAGGTCTCTGCAAAGTGAGTGTGATAGCGTTCAGAGATCACCCGGGGTGTCACACCTTCTGCTTCAGCACTGACAACTATCGGCGTTCCGTGGTTATCAGAACCACAGACAAAGACTGCATGTTCCCCTTTTCTCCGCATAAACCGCACATAAAAATCGGCTGGAACATATGTCCGGAGGTGTCCGAGATGACAAGGACCATTGGTATAAGGCAGTCCACACGTTACTAGCAGAGGCCGACTGTTCATCACTACATTTTTGGGATTGATATTATAAATAAGATCATCAGAAATGGCAAAAAAAATCCGGTTAAAAACGATATCTCTCGGATCAGAGCCCGATCAGCCGGATATGGATGAACTCACCTGCTTTATCAGGTCGATGAAGGGTCAGGAAGCAGATCTGACAACATACTATCTAATCCGGTCGCTGGAAAAGCAACTCGAAGCAGGAATAACATCACCTGCTTGTGGAGGGAGGTTTATGCAGTCACGCTTTGAGGATGCTCTCATCTGTTCTCCTGAAGGGTGCCATGTAAGCACTTCTGTTTTTGAGGATGATGCACGGGTGATGATTAAAACTGCTGGCCCGGTAGCATCGGTTCTCCCGTCACCGGGGCTTTTGCCAGAATCACCGGATCCAGAAGATGAAGAGGCATTTGCAGAGTTTTGTGATGTATATGCAAAAATTCTCAGGAACATGCGGGACCAGAAAATAACAGGCCACATCCTTCATGCCAAAGAGGTCAGTATGATAGAGGCAGAACATCTCTCTTCACGAAAGACGATCTTTGTAATTCCAGATGGGACATTCGTTGCCCAGTCAGGACTTCTTGAATTTCAGAGTACAATTGCACTATCCAGAACCAGGGTTAAGTTTCTTGATGAACTCATTGATCAGTTTGATATCAGAAGACTCATTCTTGTAGATCCTAATGAGGAGGGGTTTAAAAAAGCACTACAACACCTGGATCCTGAAAAGATCCAGGTCGGAGGATATGGGAAAGGAGAAGACAGGCAATACTGGAAGTGTATAGCTGATAGTGCAGAGATACCGCTTCCAAACAACTGATTTTTTATTTTTGTAATTCTGCAACTACAGATATCTTCTCAAAGTGCCTGTTTTTCTTTAGTATCTTAAGGAGTATCTTATCCCAGAGAGTAAACCTGAAAAAACCTCCGGCGGCATGGGGATGGCCTCCTCCACCAAACTCCCGTGCGATGAGATGACTTATCGGGGGAACAGATCTGATAGAAAATTTACCTGAATCAGATACAAGTACTTCAATATCAGACTTGAGTTCTTTACGCAGGTATGCGGCGGTTTCACTTGGATACCCAAACATCGGACTGACAGCCATCCGGTACTTTGTGCCTAAAATACTTGCAGCCCGCAGGGTCCGGTCCATAACCCTCTGCATCTCACGCATGATATCCTGGTACTCGCTTCTGATCTGGCCGTCATCAAATACTCCCATCATCAACATATCACGGACGTGATCACGGTTCTTATTTCTCTGGAGAACGAGCCCGAGAACTGCTGATCTGGGATCTTTCTGCTTCCAGAGATCATAGTCACAGACAACCAGTGCGATCTCTTCTGCTATGACATCTTCAGGTGCCAGATCAACAGCACAGATCCCACAGGCACAGCGTCCGGTATCGATGTGAAGATGATCCACAATCTTGCGGATGAGACCAATCTCATCTTCGTTCCAGCGATGATGATCCCGCCACTCGATCCTCCATCCTTTCTGCTTGATCTTGCGAAGGTGCTGCTCGACACCACGGCGGTATGAGAGATCACTGATGCTCAGTGTGTCCCCATTTCCCGCAATCTGGGATATTATTTCCAGATACATTGGGAATTTACCAACCGAACTCCAGAGTGTAACAACACCCTCTTTCCTAAACCTTATGCGATGTACAGCGTCAGCACCGACCGCGTCAAAGTCATTGTGGGTAAGATGAACGATATGGGCGGTCCGAAGGGCTATGTCTGCAGATATGGATGCGATATCAGGCCCATTCTTCCGCTTTCTGAAGAACATTACATTAAATTCTGGTTTCTGACCTGATAATACGAGCGATTTGATAATTTCACAACAGTCAATATCGACAAATATATTAATGCAGAGTGAGTATCTGTATAGTCGCGCCTCAGTAGCTCAGACTGGGAGAGCGCCAGACTGAAGATCTGGTTGTCCCCGGTTCAAATCCGGGCTGGGGCATAGTTACTTTTTTTTGCCTAAAAAATTTAGAGTTAGATTTAATCCATTTTTTAGAACAAAAATAAAAATATTAAGATTTATTTAGTAATGAAGAAAATGGTGATAGTGTGACTCAAAAAACATTCATTTTTGACGCCTGCACTTTCATTGATTTATCAATAAATACTGTGGATTGTCTTGATTTTATTTTAAACAATCTGAAGGATTCCATTATTTATGTTTCTGATGTCAACTTTTCGGAAATAAAAGATACATATGTTAAGAAAATAATCTCTGATTCAGATATCTGCGAAATATGTCCCATCGATGATGCCAAACTAACAGAATTTTGGAAGGGGTTAACTGAAAGCAGATTGAATCTGGGGAAAAAAGATGCTGCAGTGTTATTTTTAGCCACATCAATAAACGCTGATTATGTCGTAAGTTCTGATTGGAATGTTATCGATAAAACAAGCATATATCAAAGAAACAATGGGATTAAATCTAAATTAAAAGCATTATCAACTATTAATTTTCTTGAATTAATGGTAAGATTTAATGTTATTACCCCAAATAGTCACATTAAAAGAGGATTATTATTATTTGAAGGAAAAGAATTCCAAAATACCTGTCAACATTTAAGTAAAAAATGTAATGGGTGCTCAGATAGAGAGATAGTAAGAACAATTAATGATGAGATGGATAATATTAAAACCCGATTCAGTAAATATAGACAATCAGTAGTGACCTCAATTAGTTCTTAACTGGCTTTAAATGACAGATTATAAGACAGTAAATATATTAGATCGGTTTTATGCGGGGGAGATTAATATCGATGAAGCCGTAGAAAGCCTTGGAATTACTTTGGACGAACTTAGTGATTTAATCGATGAGAATCCATGGTTTCCACCATGTGATAAAATTGATGAATTAGATGAGATACAATCTGAATATTTGTCAGAGTATCCAATGAAAAGGTTTGTCCTATCTCATCAATCTAAAGTGTCAATTACAAAGAAATATGATATCTCTCATAATACAATTCAAGGAAATACATTTGGTATTCAATCAAATGTTATCATTAATGAGCGAATTTGTCATCCTATAATTTCTTATAAACCGTCTGATCCAATGAGTTCAAACTTTGATTGTTCTGACATTTTAAACACAATTAAAGAATGGAGTTGTGATTACCATGAAAGTAATTAAAACCTCATTGGAGAAAATCGATGCAATAAAGGCCATTAACCCTAGTAGGAAAACTGGAGAATTACTGAATGTAACAGTTAAAATTACTACTACAACCACAGAAATTGTAAAATTATCAAGTAGTCTTTTTAAGATTAAATCATCATTTATTCTCTCGATTGTTGATATTGCACAATTTGAATCCCAATTAGGTACAATTATTGAACTAGGGCCAGATGATGATAAGTTAGAAATAAGTCCAGATCAAGATGACACTCTAGATATTCCGGTATCAATAAAAGAGCAGTATGAAAATTCGAATTTTTATTTTATGATGGCGATAATCATACCATTAGCGGATAAAATGTCAATCCCCCTACCTATACCACCATTATTTCAACCAAAAATAAAACCCATTTGAAAATTTTGATAGACTCTTTCAGGGAAATTTTATTTCGATTATGTTTTTTGAACTAAAATTATTTGAATTCAAAAACCTATCAAAGAATTTCACACGGAAAGTCTCAACCACCGACGATTGCAATTGTCTTCATTTTCAGCCATCCATTATTTATTCGAACGTGGCATTTCATCAGAGGATATATTGCATATCCTGACAGATGGAGAGATCATAGAAGAGTATGAAGATGATGCCCCATGTCCATCATTTCTCATGCTCGGGTATCTGCGAGGAATCGCTCATCATGTGGTTGTTGGGTGCTGTGCAGATCACATCAAAAAAATCACGGTGTATCATCCGGATGAAAGCTGTACCAATGATCGATTCAGGAGGTGAAAAAAATGAAGCCAGGAGTATGTCAGTTCTGTAAGGGCGAAATGAAAGAGGGGAAGACTGAATTCATGGCACGGGTTCATGATCAAGTGATTGTGATCAAAGATGTTCCGGCATGGGTTTGCGAGCGATGTGGAGAAGCGTGGTTTTCCTATGAAACCTCTGAGAAGATTGATAAGGTGATGCAGGAGGTTCATGCAGGGAAGATCTGTGTCAGACCACTTGCAGCAGGAGAGATCGAGTTACCTGCGTAAATGCTGACACGTCGTCAAAAATATCATGAGATACTCCCCTTGTTTCAAGAGTATTGACTGCTTTCTTCACTAATCAATTTTCGAATACCTCAATCAACATATAGGTAGACCAAATCCATGACCATCCCCACAAACGATGACATCCTCCGTCTTCTGGATCACCTGGATCATTCCCTAGCCGATGATCTCGAGTTTAAGGTTCTCGCTTATACCGTGGGATGATCCGAAAGGTGATATGAAAGTTGCCATCGAGTATGCGGTCTGCTTCTCTAACGCAGATGGAGGTGTCGTTGTCTTCGGGGTATCAGACAAAACACTCGGGCGTTCAGAGGCTATTCACGGAGCAAAAGGGTACAATCTCGACACATGGAGAAGGGGAATATTTGACCGGACCAACCCTCATATTCAGGCCGAAGTCGAAGAACTGAACGTCCCTGAAGGGACCGGCCATCTCCTCATCGTCCGGATTCCGAAAGGCAACAACCCACCATACGGTACATCGAACACTCGGCGGCAATGAGTGTTCAATTAAGATTTATATTTCAACTTTTAATGAAATTATATTCTTATTATAAACATCTGTGAAAGGTGGTATTCATGTAAACCTACAAAAAGTGTCTTTAATGGTTCCAAGAAAGACATCGGTTGTAGAGATTTTCAAAATGTTTTGCGAGAAGTTGCTTTTATTCTTCAAAAGCCAGTACAGAAAAAGGTTGACCCAGTACTGTAGGACCGGGTTTTTCATGAAAAATGATTCAATGAAGTTATCCTTGTTTTTGAAGAAATACAATCACTGAAGTAAATATCACATGTCCTGCTTTCAAAACAATGTGAGGACTTACAAAGAGATTTCTTTCATTATCTGGAATATCCATATCAATTGGATTCTGTACCAGGGAACGCGAAATTCTGAGATCAAGATCACCACCAACGAGTTTAAAAGGAATATCTGATGGTTCCACGATATATTTTTTCAACTCATCAAGGGTAAAAAATTCTGGATGAGTGGCAATATTTAGGATTAACTCAGTAACCATACAAACAATTCCATTCGGTTTCAGGATTCTGAATATTTCAGACATTGATTTTTTAACATTATCTCTACTTCCAAAATGCTCAATAGAAGAAAGAGAATACGCGAAATCAAAAGTATTATCAGGAAATTTCAAATCTGTTCCGTTCATTGAAATTACTTCCAATTTTTCTTTGTTATATGGGAAAGGAGCAAATTTCTCTGGATTTTTCATCATAATGAGGCCATCCTCTGATGTCCACTCACTATAAAGATCTGTTGCAATGATTTTATCGATGTGATTTGTAAAATAATAAAGTAATTTTTCTTTTCCGGCACCTATCGAGATCGCTTTACTGCTTTGTTTTATGGCACCAAGTTTTTTTAATCCATAGATACACCTTGCATATTCCCATGATTTACGATGAATATATGTACCCTCATGAATTGACTGAAAAATATCTGCGATTTCACCAGACATTCGCCATTCAGATATATCGCAAATTCGGTTAAGAGAATCCCGATCAGTTATTCTCATATCTGAATCTTTTACGATGTTGATTCTAGGATCAAATCTCCGTGATTTAATTAATTCGATTCGATGGTTTAAAGGATGAAAAAATTCAACACCATTTTGCATAATTCATATATATCTTTTTTTTTGTTTATATTCGACTCTCACCATAATCAAGTTTAAAATTCTGAATCCTTTTGTACAAAAAGATTAAATCTAAGAATATCGACCTTTGATCTATATATAGAGATAATTGATGGTTCAAACGTCACAATGCCAAATTTGGGTTTAATCTCTTGGCTCATAGATGAAATGCGAATCTGTGAGTGTATAGACACTTGTATTTTAGTTTCTCCTTGGAAAGTATACCCTTAATCAAGTTATGCTGATAATCTAGAGACTATACCAAGTGGAGATACCCAATGATAACCAGTATAATGGCTGACATGGTCCGGTACTTTGACGGTGATGTCAGAAGAATCAATCATGCCCTCAAAGTTCATTCATTTGCACAGATTATCGCCTCTGAAAGTGAGATTGAGGATTCTAAAAAAATCTTAATCAATATTGCTGCTATACTGCATGATATTGGAATCAAAGAGGCAGAAAGAAAATACAACTCTTCTTCAGGAAAGCACCAGGAAATAGAAGGCCCTCCGATTGCACGTCAAATTCTATCACCATACCATCTTGACCCGGATCATATCGAAAGGATATGTTTTTTGATCGGAAATCATCACACCTACCGGGCTATCGATGATATAGATTTTCAGATTCTGGTAGAAGCCGACTTTCTGGTCAATTTTTTTGAAGATTCAATGAGTAATGAGTCAGTCTGGAAAATCAAAGAAAATTATTTCAAAACTCAATCCGGAACCCGGCTTCTCACAGAGATGTACCTTTAAGGATCTCTCAAGTCTGAATGAGAAAGGTAGCAACTTATTTTTCCTCGATAGCGGCATATAAAGCACCACCAGGTTCAAACTTCTTTCTCTTCTCCAAACCAAGAACATGGTGAGGATAATAAGCCCATTAAAAAAAGGATAAATTTATCCCCCTGGTGAATAAAATAAGCACAAGAGCAATAATAACCGTTCTATCTTTTTCATTCATAGGCAGAACTCACCCTGACCATTTGAGGATACATGACCAATAACTCTGAAGAACAGTGGAAGAAGATCATCGGCCTTGGTGCTTCTTCTCATCGTAAGAGTTACTACCCCGAACTGCAGGAGCAGATAATCGAATTAAAGCGAAAGAACGAAGAGTTGAATGCTATGAACGAGGAGATTCTTGCAACAGAAGAAGAACTCCGCCAAAATTATACCGAACTTCAACAACGTGAAAATGAACTGATAGCGAGCCGTTCACGTTTTCAGGAAGTTCTCGAAAACTCGAGTGTAGCTTTCTATAAAAAGAACTATCAGATCGACACATATGAATATTTAAGTCCAGTTATACTCGAGATTACCGGGTATACCCCCGATGAGGCTACATTATTTACTGTTGATGAGATCCATTCCAGGGTTCATCCAGATGATACTACTGAAATTAGAGAGTATGTTCAGGATATCATAACAAAAGGAGGAGGGAGAGGTGTCGTGGAATACAGGTTCAGGCATAAAAATGGTACTGAACTCTGGCTGAAAGACATTTTCTGCATCGTTGTTGACTCTTCAGGCAATCCTCTCTATAGCATTGGAAGTATCCAGGATATCACTGAACATAAAAAAGTCGAAGTAATCGCAAAACGATCACAGGAAAAACTCGTTTATCTGAATAATGTAACGATTCAGGAGACGCTGAACGCTAATTATGCACTCACTGGGTATGTAGAACTGCTCAAGGAATTGAACACAGATGAAAGGCTTCTTCCATACCTGGAACCAGTTCATTCATTAACCAGAAAGATCAGCGACATACTCCAGTATTCGAAATCCTATCAGGATCTTGGGAGTAAAAAACCAGCCTGGCATAATCTCTCGATCGTTGTACTCAATGCCATATCCCATCTTGATCTATCCCACCTATCCCGTGAAATGGATCTGGAGGGACTGGAGTGTTATGCTGATCCACTGCTTGAGTACGCTTTTTCCACCATATTTGAAAATGTAATAACACACGGCAGAAATGCAACCCATCTATCACTACGATATAAGGAGGGGGATGAAACCCTTTCACTGATTATTGAAGACAACGGAGTCGGCGTACCTGCTGAATTAAAAGATCTTATCTTCGAGAAAAGTTACGCACGGGATAAGGGAATGGGACTTTTTCTGGTTAGGGAGATTCTTTCATTGACTGGAATCAGTATTATAGAGAATGGAACTCCGGGAAAGGGAGCACGATTTGAGATCAGAATCCCAGCTTCAGGGTATCGGTTAGCGAAATCAGATTGAACATAGTCCACTGATCCATTGGAAAGGAACTCAGTAGGATCCAGGGATAGGTTCGAAAAAAAGGGTTATACCTTCCAGTAAAAAAGGCTCACAATCAAAGACAAGACCCCGTATGCAATGAAGAAAATGCCCAGTATCATAGTCAGAAGAGCAGTTCCGGCACCCGGGTTTATGAACAGAAAAATACCGATCAGAAAACTGATTATTCCTACAAATCCTGTGAAGATCCGATGCTTTTCCCATTGAATTGAGACTGCATACGCAACTGTAAGCAGACCATTTATCACTAGCCACAAAGCAATCAGATAACCTATCGCGATGGTGGCAACGTAGGGTGAGATAATTGCAAGAAGACCTATTACGATGCTAATAAGACCAGACCCAAACAGGATCATCTTTGACGTCCCACTCTCTGCAGACAGTGCAACCCCCGCTGTTAAAATTCCCACTAACAGGAAGATAATGCCGATAATCAGAACCAGAAAATCAAATACGATCCCTGGTGATGTTACAGCGACTATCCCGAATAAGAGAGCAACTAGACTCAAAAACACTGCTAGAATTCTATCAGTATCCATAGGATGAGAATAGTGAGCGGCTGGACATAAAGGTTTCTTAAAGAGTGAAGAAGAGTTACAGATTTAATCGAAGTGGAACGAAGATTATTTCTAAATGTGCTTTCCTAAAGCGATTTAAAGCAATGAGCAAGAGATCGGGATTGTTCCGGACCGTTCTCCGTTATACTCTACGAGAATACCTCTGGGTTATGTAACACAGTCGGGATTTCCAGATTCCTTCCTGTATCTGATTAAAAGGACCCTGAATTTATCATACTACCTTTCTTCCTCACCTGAAGTCTCACAATTTTTGCAATCCCGTGAAGATGCTTGATTCCCGGGGAGGCTAAACACGGATGTGAACAGGCATACATACAGGCGGCAGATGCGGCATCAAGCGGTGGAAAAATAAACTGCCACTCTGAGATATTCACCTTAATTTTAAATCCCAACGCAATGATCAATTATCTTGATAGTGTGGGCGGCATTGCGGCAGATCCAGGGATCAGATACCGGTAACCCCTGTGATCAGATGACCTTCCCTGGCTTCATACTTCTCCCATATGCCGCTCTCATACTAATGATTGAATTTATATTTTTTATTCTCTCAACTAAGGTAAGAATATAACGGTTTTCAGAGCGGCACCTTCCCGCATCGTTCCGCATTAGCTATATTTTGCCGCAATGCCGCCCAGCCTGTAGATAAGGTACCCAGCACATTAAAACACCAGAAACTTCGAAGAAATGATACTGCATTATAAAAATACGCGTTATTCTCATGTTTCGTTTTTTAAAAAAAGGTCAGAGAGTGAAAAAACTGGGGCTTTGATCAGGAATTAGACAAATGAGACTAAAGAAAAAGAAGGACAAAAAAAGATAGGGGACTAACCAGTCATCGGGATATCATTCTCACGGTTCAGGGTGATATACAGATCTACAGTCTCACCTTTTCCGGGATGCTGTTCGATTGGTTCTGTAACAGTCACATAATCAGAAGCACTAACTGTTATCGTAGAGTAAGGTGTTCCGGTTGTGTACACCGGGACGACAAGCACATTACCTGAGATTGTTCCTTTTACTTCGGCATCAAAGGAAACGGTTGCTCCAGGGACATTGCAATAAACATAATACCAACCTTGATCGCCACCAACGGGCTTAGGAACACGGGTTGGCTGTGGAGTCGGGACCGGATTGATATCAACATAGATATCAACCGTCTCCCCCTTACCCGGAACTTCTGTCAATGGTCGGGTTACAGACTGATGATACCCATCCCTGTCATACGTGGCAGTATACGACTTATACGGAGTCCCGGTTGTGTAGATGGGGACAGAGAGTTCTCCATCGGTGATTACACCTTTGACATCATTATCCAGGGATATCTCTGTCCCATCAGCATGGCAATGAAATGCGTACCACCCTCTGTCTCCTCCAATTACATTGGAACTGGTACTGGCGGTCACTGCCGAAAAACCACAAGCCACAATCAGGAGTACAATACAGATCAAAAGACTATCAGATCGTTGCATATCGTTAAGATAAGAGTGCTTCTAAATAAGGTTTCACACCTTATTCCCAGTCCAGGCATCAGGACTCATGTACGTGAGTTCAATACGTACAACAATTTTTCTCATATAATACCGGGAAGTCAGGCAGCGTGATGTAAAAAACCATATCAGGATCCCGTTTCTTGGATATAATCAGTTGGGAATAAGAATGAATCACTGATTTTGTACCTTACTATCAATTACCAAATAACTGGTCGTTCTTCAGGGGCCCGGTAAAGCGGATTTCCAGGCCCAACTTCAGGAAATGCATTATAAAATTCAGGGACGTTAAACGGTGCCCCATTCACCCTGAACTTATTCCATGGGTGCTGCCCTGTTAATGCACTGGCGCGGAGAAATTGATCAGTGGCGTTTCCCTGCATACTCCTTGCAAAAGACATAAAAAATTCCCTTACAGGCGTAATATTATTAGAGTTCGGCTCATCAATGACATCACGACCATTTTTATCCCAGGCATGGTACGCAAGGGTAAGTCCGCCAAAGTCAGCAACATCCTCACCGACCGTCAGGTTCCCGTTTATAAAAACACCAGGAGCCGCTTCAAACCGATTAACCTGATCAATGATCAGGCGTTCCTGGACTACAAATTTCGCAGTATCGGTTGAATCCCACCAGTTCCGAAGGTTGCCATCCTTATCATACTGACCACCCTGATCATCAAATCCATGTGTCATCTCATGACCCATCACAGCCCCTATCCCTCCGTAATTAATCGAATCATTCTCTGCAGGGTCAAAGAAAGGGGGTTGAAGCATAGCCGCAGGGAAGACGATCTCATTGCGGCCTGGTGAGTAATATGCATTCGTGGTCTGGGGAGACATCAGCCAGGCTGTCCGATCCACAGTTCCTCCAATCTTTTCAAGCCCCATAGGACCGTGGATCAACTTGTGGTGATTTGTTTCAAGGATGTTGCGGGCATACGAATCAGAAAGGTTCAGATCTGAGTAATCCATCCAGTTATCTGGATATCCAATCTTTTCATCCATAGCATCAAGTTTTTCAACCGCGGCATTACGAGTGGAATTTTCCATCCAGGTTAGGTTCTGAATCCTCTCACGAAGTTCTAACCTGATAGTATGGGAGATATTTTTCGCTTTTTCCCTGACACTGGAGTTGAAATAATTTTCTACATACCGCCTTCCGACCTCTTCAGAGATTCCTGCGTCAACCGTAGCAAGAACCCGTTTCCATCTCGGCTCCGGTGTATTTACTCCATCGAGAATACGTCCGTAAAAATTGAAATGTTCTTCTTCAAACGCCTTGGAAAGAGATTCAGACAGTGAATCTACAAATTTGAACTTAAGGAATTTTTTCCAGTCATTTAGGGGTACTTCCATGAGCATTTGATCTAGTTTGCTCACTGCTGAAATCTGATGCACATTAACCCGGTCTGATTTCCCGGATCCGTTGATTGATGACAGAGTATCCCAACTGATGTTAGGGTACTGCGAGTTCAGATCATTCCATGAAAGGATATGGGTAGTATTCCAGGGATCCCTGTTCTCAATCTCTGTATAATGGGAAGAGGCAATCTCTTCTTCTATCCTGTACACAGCCCGGGCATCACAATCAGCTTCAGTCTCATTCTCGTTCATCAAGAGGAAGGTATTTTTGATATGACGCCGGTATTCCTCCCTGATTTTTCTACTGCCAGTATTATTGCGGAAGTAGTAATCACGGTCAGGCAGACCAAGCCCACCCTGTTCAACCTGAGAAATAATATACGAGGAGTTCATAGGATCCTGGTCTGAATAGTAGAGAAAAAATGGAAAAATCCCCTCCTGGACCAGCAGGACAGAGACATTCATGAGATCGCTGTGTGAAGATACCTCATCGATCGAGGTTAGTTCCCTTTTCAGTGGAGAGAGATCCTGACGATCGATGGACCCTGTATCCATTCCATTTGAGTAAAATTTGCCGATCAAACTCTCTTGTCCCGTAGCATAATCATCAGCCTCGTGCTCAAACAGGATTCGTAATTGTTCAAGGGTTTTCTCCTCAACCTCTGTAAAAGCAGTATACGAACTCTTGTTTTCAGGAACCGGGTGATTCTCAATCCAGGGATTATTCACATATCCAAAGAGATCATCTCCCGGGTTTACCCCGGTATCAAGGGTGAACGGGCCTGACACAATAGTAGTATTCGCATACCCTGCCTGTATCAACAAGGGGAGAAGGATAGCCAAAAACAGTAAAACCTTAACCATATACACGCTCTCGTGGATTAGAAATCACACAGACTATTGATTTTTTAGAGACGAAGATGAACACCCGACCATTCTATCTTCTTATTGAAAGCATCGGGGTTGATCTCTGTAAGGGAAATTCAGAACGAACTCTTAGTGTTTAATGTATCTCATCCTTCTCCATTACAAATCTCATATCAGTGTAAACTGCAACCCTCACAATTTTTTAAAATAAGAGAGGAGAAATCCAAGGGATGGAGGGATTATTAGGGAGAAAAAAGGTGTGAAGAGGAGATTTGAGCAATCATAAGACAAGTTACTTTATGTCAACGAAGATTCTGAAAATGAGATCATCCCATTCGTTACTTCGATGAAGGTTCCTACACTGGAATTATACAGGAAAGCAATCGGGTATGATCCCTCCTCGTAAACCTAGATGAAAATTGGTTCAAATTAGCCTCCAGGTTAATTCAATTTCTTCAGAAGAAACACAAAAAAGGGATTTTACCATTCCAGATACTATTTTTATTCACCAAAGAATGGAATTGCGCTTGCCGTTGCATTGGGATCTTTTTGCTGGATCTTTCCACGTGCACAGGTCTGATTCCGGGAATCATAGCATGTATCTGGACCACATGGTTTAAGATCCAAATCTTTTCCTTCGTAAATCTTTCCTTTGCAACATGACTGAGTTGTCAGGTTGTAGCTCTTATCACCACAGACACCCCATTTCATCCCATCATAAACCTTACCATAACTACAGGATTGGGTAGTAAGATTGTAGCATGTATTTCCACCACAGATACCCCATTTTAACCCATCATACGTGTGCTTCAGACAACATGATTGATTTGACGGATTATAGGTCCCATCACCGCACTCAGGGAAACATGGACCATCAGTTACCTTCTTGGAGCAACAGGTCTGTGTATCCATATTGTAACAGGAGTCCCCGCATTTGGAATACCGAGTACCTTCATAGACCTTGCCATTACAACAGGACTGGTATTCAGGATTATAGGTTACATCTCCACACTGGAGCATCTCGGTATTAGCAGCCATACATGAGGTTATCCCGGTGAGAAGAACGATTAGGACACCGGTACTAAAAAGGAGCAGAGATCGCTTCATCACATATTCGTTCACTGCATGAGTTCATATCTTTTCAGGCAGACAGTATAGAATTGATACCAAATTTTTTATTACATCTATCACTAGGATACCTGTCATTATGAATCCAGAAACTTATCGTCTCCAATACTGTCACGTGCATCAAGACAGAGAAGCCATGGAACAGTGCAGGATCTGCAACGCAGCGTGCTGCGAAGAATGTCTGCATAAGGGTACCGGAATCTGTAAAGAATGCCTCTTCAAAGGAGCAGTAATTGTGGTGATACTGATGATCATCATTTCATATACTGCCTGGTTAGGACTGCTTATATATTGAATATTTAAAAAGTCCCAAGTGGGCATAAAAAGAAGATGACATGGTTTTTTAGAAAAGGACCGTGCATCTCATATCGGGGGAAGCCGAATGAGTGGATATTGGTTAGGAGACTATACCTTCTGATCAGAAATTTACCTAGTGATGTGATCGATACTTTGAGTATACCCGATTATTCACAAAATATCATGATCTCATCTTCTTCATCTAAGGGAAATATATGAGACGTTATCATGGGATGCCTAGAATCACTCCCCTATGAAGTACTTCTTGCAAAGATCTCTTTCAAGGAAGCACGGGAATACCTTGCAAGGTTTCCGGAAAAATATGATGTGGAGCCGGGGTATAAAATGTTTGAAGTGAGGATCATCGGAGTTCCCCCAATTCGGGTTGCAGTGGACGGGGATGCAATAATCTTCCCTTTTACCAAGCCTTGTCATGGAACCTTTTTAGTCAAGGTCCCAGACGGAAGAGAAGAGATTGAGAGACTCAGAAAGAAAAAGTAGGTTCACAGGCATGAGACCATACATACTGGTTAATGTAGCTGTATCAGCAGATGGGAAATTATCTACCAGGGAACGCAGACAGGTAAAGATTTCAGGCACGGATGATTTTGCCCGTGTTGATATTATAAAGTCGGGTGCAGACGCCATCATGGTGGGGATTGGGACCATTCTTGCTGATGATCCATCCCTCACTGTAAAATCACCAGAGCGAATTGCAGACCGGCTTAGCACAGGCAGGCCCGAACACCCTATAAGAATAATTATCGACAGCAAGGCAAGAACACCTCCGAATGCTAAGATCCTCCACAAAGGGCCGGGAAAACGAATAGTAGCGGTATCTTCTGCAGCTCCGGAAGAAAGAATTGCTGCGCTCAGTCCTCATGCTGAGATCATCTCTACCGGATCTGAAGAAGTGGACCTTGTAGTTCTTATGGAAAAACTTGGAAGTCAGGGGATAAAGCGGCTCATGGTTGAGGGAGGAGGAACACTCATAGCAGGTCTCTTTAACGCAGGTCTTGTTGACCAACTCAGCATGTTTATAGGGAATATTATCATAGGAGGATCAAGTGCTCCCACTCTTGCGGATGGACCAGGATGGACACAGGAGACCGACTTTACCAAACTCGAACTAATGCAGATTCAGCAGTTGGATCAGGGGGTGCAGATCGACTGGAGAGTCAGACGATAGCCAATATTTTTGAAAAATATCTGGAATAGTTCAATTCTAGTTACCTAAGAGAGTGATATAGTGTGCAAAACCGACTCCCTTAATAGATTTAAGGGGAAGATATAGTAGAAATTGGTGGAGCAGAGTGGAAGGCGGAATTTTTATTGTTGAAGATAACCCGGTGATAAACGATCTAATATCGTGGAGGCTGACTGAACTTGGGTTCTCGGTCATGGGAACTGCAGAGGATTATCAGGGTGCACTTGAAAAATTAGAGACATACACCCCTGATAAGCGACCTAAACTTGTGCTGATGGATATTAACCTCCCTGGAGAGAAAGATGGGATTATGGCTGCAGAGGAGATTCAAAGTAAGTTCTCAATCCCCATTGTGTACATCAGTTCAGTCATGGATGATCCAACAATAGAAAGAGCTAAGCTCACCAAACCACGGGGCTTTATTGTAAAACCCTTCACTGACAACCAGCTCAAAGCAACAGTTGAGATGGCACTGCAAAAATAAATCTGATTACCAAATTCTTCAGACCATTCCAATATAGTTCTCAAGGATTTGAAGACCAGCCTCCCCACTCTTTTCAGGATGAAACTGGGTTCCCCAAACAGTTCCATTCCTTATTGATGAGGCGAAGCGGTTGATATACTCGGTTGATGTCACCAAGTACTGGTCAGGTGAATCAGCCCAGTACGAATGCACAAAGTAAAAGAACGACCCATCCGGAATCCCGCTATAGAGGGGATCATCATCCTGTGATAGTGAAACCTGGTTCCAGCCCATATGTGGGATTTTGTACCCCTGGGTTCGCTTGAATCGGCGCGCAGTTCCGGGAATAAGACCGAGACCGGCAGAAAGACCATGCTCTTCTGAAAAATCCATGAGCATTTGCATACCCAGACAAATACCTAGAACAGGTACCTGTCCCTGCGCTTCAAGGAGGGCTGTTTGCAGATCAGAGAGTCTGGCCATACCCTCATGAAAGGCTCCAACTCCTGGGAGGATAATCCCGTCTGCAGCACGGATTTCATCTAGATTTCCAGTGATACTGACATTCCCACCAACTTTTTCCAGAGCTTTGCTGACACTGCGCAGGTTACCAAGACCATAATCAACGATTGCGATCTTACTCATTACCCAGACCTCCCTGATCTCCTTCCCCTTCCAGTCTGGGCATCATGTCTGGCAAATGACTCTGGTTCTTCCTGACTTCTATCATTTCTGACACGCCATGTTCCTTCTGTCATCCATGACTCAGGTAGTTCGTGCCTGACACGCCATCCTTCCATCTTTTCTTCCCATTCCTTCCAGAGTTCAGGAACATGACTCTGAATCCGCTCAAGAATGGCCATATCACTTGCCGGACACATATAGCACCCCATCCGATCGACTCCGTGGGCATACATCTCGTTATACGGCGCTTTCTCCCTGAAGATATAAAGCCAGACATGCATGGCAGTCCAGTTATGGATAGGAGCTAGACAGATCTGATTGCGGACAAAAGCATTGCGCCAGACACGGGGATTTTTAGCACGGGATGCAGACTCGTACTTCCTCTGCCCTACAAATGAGACACACTCGGCCCAGGTACTCTCGATAAATTTCCTAAGAGGTTCAAGCTTGGCGGTTTTGCAACACCACCGGCAATCCACGGCAGGGGGACCCTGAACTTCAAACTCACGCCAGAACTCACCCATTGAGTCAACCATGATACACTCAAGCCCATACTTTTCTGTTACCTGCCTGACGTTCTCATATGTTGAGGGAAATTCCATGC
This sequence comes from Methanospirillum lacunae, assembly GCF_003173355.1. Lineage (NCBI taxonomy): Archaea > Methanobacteriati > Methanobacteriota > Methanomicrobia > Methanomicrobiales > Methanospirillaceae > Methanospirillum > Methanospirillum lacunae. Next base: position 73,294 of record NZ_QGMY01000007.1, read on the forward strand.
CTGTGTCGATAAACAGGATCGGCAGTTTCCGAAAGGTATTCATCACTACAAGAAGGCTGGCAAGGCTGTCTTTTCCTCCTGAGTAGGAAACACTGGTTGGAAGGTGGGCATAGGGACCTATATGTTCCTCAATAAACTGCTTTGTTGCAGACTCAAGCCGAATCAGCACATCCTTGTTAGCTGCAACCACCTCATCCCAGGTTGCAGATCCAGGGGTGAATTGGGATCTGATATTCTTACGGCTTCTGACGATCTGCCCGCGTTCCATCACAGACGCCTCATCAGCATCCACTTTCATCCTTCCAACACCGACACACTCACCCGATCTGGTGAGCATAAATACCTCATCACCTGCTGCGATACCAGGATCACAACTGACAAATCCGGGAGCAAGAAGACTTGCCCCTTCCCTGATTGATGGGCCTGCACCATCATCAACGATCACGTACCGTTTTTCAGGCTTCTGAATAAGGGCGGCTTCTGGTCGTGGGAGTGCATCCCATCTCCCAGCCTCTGGAAGATATCTAATCGCTCCTACAACTGCCCCCCCAACAACAATCTCTTCCATCCGATCCTTGTCTGGAACCTTATTAACAAGAGCCACCCAGCCCTCTGGAATCAAGATGATACCAAACCGATCAAGGAAGAGATTGTTTATAAACAGGATATCATCTGGAAAGGCAGGTCTTGCATCCCCGGGGGGTGTTACCGGAACTGATCGCGCTTCAGCTCCACAGGCACACCGGTCTGCCATGACTGGAGCATGACAATTATCGCACCAGTGCAGGAGAATTTTGCCGTGATAGAGTCCACCCATGCTGCTGTAATTGTTTGTTCCATTCCTAGATACGATTATGGACAATAGTCAGAACCAAACAGGGTATGAAATTCCCATTATGCCATCAGGAATGATTTTACGGTACACATAATGTCCTGGATTCTGCATAATCCAACTAAGCTATTCATAATAAGAGAATTCGAAATCTACAATCATTTAATAATTAATCGGATATGCTCCGCATCATCAAACCGAACATTGATTAATAAGAGACATAGCAGCATCACAGCAGGTTTCCGCGCATATAAAAAATGAACAAAAAGGCTCATACGATATAATAGAAGAGACCTATGTGTGTGGGAAACCTTCACAAATTCACCCTTCAACCTGGGAATGATCTCCCCCAAACCCTCGAACTCTGATGATATTACAACCATGTTAGGGTGTCATCCTGAACTGTATCTATGAAATATCGATTACGAGATGTTCTGGTCAAGTGATGACAGGATCACCAGAATACCAAAAATAGGACGGTCATTCTACAAAACAGGGAAATCAACAAGTAGATATAGAGATGGTCAGGAAGATAAAATCAGGTGAACACTCATGCCTCTCCCCCCACTCGTTCGCCCGGTATCGGTAACTCCATACCTGGCATGTTCACCGGTGATATCTTGTACGGATCCTGGAATCCGGAATCGTGCACGTGAATTGATCCGGGGAACAAGTACTGAATACGAACAGATTCAATGCCTTTACACCTACGTACGGGACGAAATATCCCATTCTGTTGATGCGGGACAGTCGCAACTGATTTGGAAAACCACTCAGGTTATGACTGCTGGTCATGCACTCTGTTTCATAAAATCGCACCTGTTTGTGTCTCTTTGCAGATCGGTTGGAATTCCTGCAGGACTCTGCTATCAGAGACTTAAGAAAGAGGACGGTTCATACGTCCTTCATGGACTTGCAGCAGTATGGATCGAGGACGATGGGCGTTGGTTCCGTCTAGATCCGCGAGGAAACAAACCCGGTGTTGATGCCCAGTTCAATCCTTATGGGATTGAACAGATTGCATACCCGAAGATGGAAGATCCAGGGGAATGGCTCGACCCACATATCTATCCAGAACCCTGGGATGAAATTATGCACTTATTCAAGATATCTCCGGATATCTCCGCATTCATTAATGCCTCAGCCCGGATCCAGACCCCTCCCAGTCAAGTCCACCGATCAGGTTCTGCACCCCCGGTTCTGGTGTAATCTACTTTTTTTACCGGTGGTAGGGAAGCCCCCGGTTGATTGTGTATGCCCGGTAGATCTGTTCAAGAAGGATGAAACGGGCCATCTGGTGAGGAAAAGTCATGAGCGAAAGAGAGAGAAGGAGTCCAGCCTGATCTCTTACTTCATCAGATAAACCATGCGGACCCCCAATCAGCACTGCAATATGATGAGGTCCATTTATCTCCCACCTTTTGACAAGACCAGCAAGACCTTCGCTTGACAGACTAATTCCAGATGGATCCATTGCTATCAGGTACCCCGCCTGACCGGCAGCCCTGAGCAGGTTCTTTCCCTCCTGCTGACAGGCTGACTCAATCTCATGGACACTTGCATTCTCTTTTACCCGTTCCTCAGAAAATTCCACAATTTTAACTGTACAATATCCTGAAAGGCGTTTAAGGTATTCAGCGATACCATCACGAAGGTATGGTTCTTTCACCTTTCCGATGGCACAAATATCAATCTGCATCCGGAATGATATGTATGAAAGGGGTGACATATTGAAAGTATATGCCACAACTCTCTCCCGGTGACAAGGCACCAGAATTTGCACTTCCTGACCAGAATGGAAAAATCCGGAGTCATGCTGATTTCCGGGGATCCTGGATTATTCTTTACTTTTACCCAAAGGACAATACATCAGCATGTACTGCTGAAGCACTTGCATTCTCTGCAGTGTACGAAGAACTTTCAGAAATAGGGGTACCGGTGGTTGGGATCAGCCCAGACACCGTGGAGAGCCATCAGAAATTTGTTGAAAAACATGACCTACATCTCATCCTGCTCGCAGATCCTTCGCATAATACTATTGAGGCCTATGGAGCCTGGACATTGAAAAAGATGTATGGCAGGGAATATATGGGTGTTGAACGAAGCACATTTCTGATAAACCCAAACGGAATTATTGAAGATTTTTGGCACAAAGTCAAAGTGAAAGGCCATGTTGAAACAGTCTCATCACGACTCAGGGAATTGATGGCAGACGAAAAGCGATGAGGTCAGAAGACCTCTACCCCGTCATCCATAGGCTCGCGAAGTCGCTCTCCTGTATGAGCATTAATCTCAACTATCTTCTTTCCCTTGATCTGCCATATCGGGATGAAGAGTTCTCTCAATTCAAGCGCAATATTGCTCCGTTCAGGTGCAACATTCTTCTCCTCGTAATAGATGGCATCACCTTTTACCTGACGTGCCCTTACTTTCCGAGTCATGCTCGTAATTAAGTTCCCTGTGATCTTCTCGTCTGCGGTTTCTTTATCTATCTGATGCCTGATCACTTCAGAACCCTGGGGAATGCTCCTGCGGGTAACAGTATCAGGATCAACCTCTATAAGAGAGCCATTAATTGCGTTCAGTGCACCGACACCTGATCCATCAAAAGAGACATCTTGATCCTTGAATTTCCCAGAACCCCTACTTGTGTACCGGTAGAGCCAGTACGGAAGGAACTTTAGAGTCGCAACCCCGGGAACTCCGGCTTTATCTTCAGCTTCTTCACGGTGGACGCGGACCGGCAAGTGCGGGATCTTTATACTGTTTCCGGCCTGGTCATCAGAGTACTCGTGACTGCGCACAGGAGCGCCCGAGTCACCAAGCTGAAGAAGAAGCTGCCTGCCGATAACACGTGAGAGGATCGCCTCACCGGCGTATCTGGCAAATTCTTCGGCATACCAGACAATACAGTCCGGCGCCTCGATACTGGGATCAAAGGTAACGAGCAGTTTCTCGCATATCTTTTCCCCTTTTTCACCCTTAACGGTATACTCGGTCTCTGAGAACCGGGTTACCTCCTCCTGATCATCTGAACAGACAACAACCAGAAAAGTACTGCCTGACACGGCTGAAAGGTCAATCGGCGGGGATGCGTGATGTACATCATATCCTGCTGACTTCAGAATATCAGAAATCGCCTTGACTGCTTTTTCCCTGATCCTCTGTTCCATCATATACAGATCCACTCATAAAAAAGAATATTTTTCTATCTTTATACCGGATTAACTGAGTTATGAGCGATCCTCTCAGGTTTGTCAGCCATCGGATCGAGGATTATGCCATGCAGGTCACCTTTGAACCTGCAAAAGGGACCGGGACGGTGGTCTATAACCTCTCACTTATTCACAAAGAGGATCTCGATTACGCTCTTTCAGTGTTCAGGGCTACCTGCGAAGCCGGGGTCTCACCAAGCGGCCTGATAAGAGTGCTCAATGAGGGCGAGGATAACGACGGGTATACAATTCCTTCAGGTCAATGTGGTCTTCTCACGCTTTGCAGCACCACTCTTGATGGACTCCTGGTCAAAAGAGGAATCCCGTTTAACCCGGTTGGAGGAGGGGTAGTCGAGGTGATTGATAACATCCCACGCAGGTTTACCCACTTGATCAAGTATGAATCCACAACCATCGACCCCCTGCAGGTACTGATATCACAGGAGATCACCTCTGTTCTTGATGTCATGGAGACAGGAACAGGAAGCCTGCTTGGTAACATCAGGGAATGCCATATGGAGGCTGAAGACAAGGTTGAAGAGGTTCTTGAAGAACTCAGTGAGAGTTATTTTACAGGCATTCTTGATCTCGGGCTGCCCAATACTCCATGTCTTGGTGTTGCAGTTGATCCACAGTACATGGGCGTAGCAGCTCTCGGAGGAACAAACTGGATTGCTGCACTGCGAGAAGAGGGTGTTCACGTAAGGATGCAGGCAATGAAGGGCGTAACAGATATATCACGTATGGAATTCATCACTGACATGTAAATACTTCAAAGGACATTTATACTCCCACGTACGAGGATGATATATAATGATAGACCTGCCGCTCAATAACCCGGATATCAGGTCAGGGGCTGAGATCCGTTCTGTACTGGCAGATCCTTCCTGTGTCTGTGAAGGACCACTGTATGAGATGTACCGTGGGGTATGTCGTAATAATTCAGATAAAGAATGGTTTGATGTACAGCAGATCAGGTACGATGTTACCCGTATTCCCTCCCGCACCATCTGCAAGGAATGGATAAAAACCAAGGGCCATTACCACCCTCTCTCCCCAGACGGCCTCGCTTACCCCGAGATATATGAAGTTCTAGAAGGAGCAGCATATTACCTGTTACAAAAGCGCGACCTTTCAGATATTGTGCTAGTCAGAGCAGAAAAAGGGGATCTCATCCTGATACCACCAGGATATGGGCACATCACAGTCAACCCGACAATGGAGACCCTCACCATGGCAAATTTGGTATCATCTGCGTTTGCAAGCCAGTACCTGCCATATGAAGAGCTGAAAGGGGGAGCATACTACATCTTTTCAGACGGGGGCATGAAGAAGAATCCGGCATACCCTGCAGACATTCCAGATATCAGAATTGTTGATGCAACCGGTACTCATCTCCCTGAACCCTTCCCTGACAAGAGTTTATACGATCTGGTAGGGGATGTCATGAGGCTCAGATTCCTCAATCATCCCCGTGAGTTTGAGGATCTCTACCCCGGACTCTATCTCTACACCTGATTAAGCAGACTCGGTGCAGGATTCTGTTTGTGTAAGGAAGACGCACACCGGGCTGCAACTTTTTTTTCAGTCTCCGATACAGGGCTCCATCCACTCTTATCTAAACTTTTAATCGCAGCATCGATTTCGGCATAACAGATTCCAAGTTCATCTTCATCGGTCTGGCCATGCCAGAGGCCCGCAGATGGTGCCCTGGAGATTATCGAGTCAGGAACACCGAGAAACCGGGCGAGATCCCACACATCTGTCTTGAGCAGGTGGACTATGGGCTGGACATCTGCTGCATTGTCGCCATGTTTTGTACAATATCCAAGGAGAAACTCAGTTCTGTTTGATGTCCCACAGACAAGGAATGAATCGCGATTTGCAACATAATAGAGTACTGCCATCCTGGTACGGGCCATCAGGTTGCCGATAAGATAGTTGGACTCAACAAATCCGGGAATCATCCGGTATTGATCTACGATTTTGCCAATAGGAATGGTCTCAACCTGTATTGAGAGGACCCTGGCAAGTGTAGCAACATCAGCTCCATCCACTGGAGGAGTGACATCACTTGGCATATATATTCCGAGCACCTGGGATGAACCTACAGCTCGGGTGCAGAGGGCAGCCACCACCGCTGAGTCAACACCACCGGATAAACCGACGACATAACCACTGGCATGCGATTTTTTCAATGTTGCCCGAAGAAGATCAGAGATCTGATCTGCGATATCAGAACAATCCGGCATAAGCACCAGTATACCACTTCCCACAGGGAGTAAAAAAGGTATCAGTCTTCACTGGTAAGGAACAGGAGGTTATCATGATAATGTCGCATGGCATGGGGAGCGGAGGGGTGACCTGCCGTAAACTCTCCAAGAAGTGTCCGAAGAGATTTTTCAAGAGAAATCAGATGATATTCCTGATATTCTAACCCACGAACCGATACTCCATAATGATCTGCAAACAGTTGCAGTTCTTTATCCGGAATCTCTCTGAAGGGAAGCATAACGGGAATTGATAAGTTAGGATGATCCCCATTCAGGAGAAGATCTACCTTATCACTGAAAAGGGCATCAAGAGTCCTGACTGCAATGTCTTCTGTAGTATCAGAAAGAGCAATCCGTGTTACCCCGGCCTTTATTGCAATATCTGACAGCGCCTGCAAAGGAACAGGTTCATTCAGAGTGGCGGAATCAGGAAGAATTAACCTGATGAGACCCACATCAGACCTATTATTCAAGAGGTTTTCAAGAAATACAAACAAGGGTTCACTACCCCGCATACCTTCAAAAAAACCAATCCGATCTCCCCTGACCAGCCAGTGATTCTGTCTGATCACACGCTTTGCCCTTGATACGATATCAGTACAGAGGTGGTCAGCGCACAAGTGCCGCCCTGAATAACTCTGATATAAGACGGCAGGCATCCTGCACCGGTCACACTGCATAAGAATCCCAATCAGTCTTAACTATTCTCTGCCATAAACCCATAAGCTAATGCATCTTTCGGCTGACGATGTCAGGTCTCTTCACAAGTATGATCTCAGAGTTCTCCAGTCACTTGAGTTTCTCATGAGCAGATATGACTGGGTTCCGGTCGAAGAACTAACAAAAAACTCCAGGCTTTCTGCAAGTGAGGTGAATTACAGGGTCAGGAGACTTGTAGATAAAGGGATGATCAAATTCACCCAGATTCCATACCCTAGTTACTGTCTACTATACAACGGATATGACACGCTCGCAGTCAACCATCTCGCCAAAAAAGGAACAATATCAGCACTTGGAACGCTCGTTGGTGAGGGAAAAGAGTCGCTTGTGTATGAAGCGATCGGAACCGGGCCGGTCATTCTTAAGTTTCACCGGGTCGGACAGCGATCATTCAAGACTGTCCAGCGATCCAGGGGATTCCTTCCAGACAAGGGACACTGCCCCTGGATCTTTGCCTCACACCTATCAGCCGAACAGGAGTATATCGCCCTCTCAACCCTGCATCGGACGGTCTCTGTACCGGTTCCCCTCCTGATGAACCGTAATGTTGTTGTGATGTCCCATATCGCTGGCGCAAACCTTAACGTTGTGACACTAGCCGAACCTGGAAAATTCTTTGATGAGATCATTGAAGGTATCACAAAAGCGTATAAACTCGGGTTTGTCCATGGAGATTTATCAGAATATAATATCATGACTGACGGGGAGAAACCAGTTATCATCGACTGGCCTCAGTGGGTGGCACCAGATCATCCAAACGCAGAAGAGATTCTTGATCATGATATCAGAACCGTCTGCCAGTTTTTCCAGAGGAAGTACCAGATGAAGATTGATCCTGATGAACTCAGAAGCAGCGTGATCGGGTGAAGGTTTTCGGGATAGATATCATCAGGGGATCAACCCGGTCGCGGACAATTGCTCCCAAATATGCTCTTGTTACTGTCCTTGATGGGAAGGTTACCAGTGAGGAGAGTGTCTCTCTTTTTAGACTCATGCGTCTCGTACACCGGCACCGGCCTGAAATCCTTGCTGTTGACAGCATTCAGGAAGTGGCACCACATACTCAGGATGTCTACCGGTTTATCGAACAACTCCCCCCACAGACCAGGTTTGTTTCAGTAACCGGGGGAGAGAAGCAGACCGGCCTTATCCAGGTTGCAGCGAGGTTCAACATCACCTTCAACCGGTTTGACCCCTACGCAGAGGCGCGGGCTATTGCACTGGTCGCCTCTCAGGGAGCCGGGGTTGAGGTGATAGCATTTGAGAACGAGACTGAAATTGTTGTCTCACGGAACCGGTCACCAGGAAAAGGAGGATGGAGCCAGAACCGGTATGCCCGAAAGATCCATGGAAATGTGCTCACCTATGCCAGGGATATAGAACACGAACTGCAGAGTGCAGGCCTAAACTTCTGGAAGAAAGAGTTCAAGGCATTCGGGGGAGTCTCCCGGGTGGTCTTTCACGTTCGGGAGAAACGCGAGGATGTCCGGATCCCCACCTCAAGAGGAGGGGATGTCCAGGTTAGAATATCTGGAAAACGCCTTGAACGTATTCAGTTCAGGCCACTTAATACGAAGCCCCGGTATCTTATCGTAGGGATTGATCCAGGTACAACGGTGGGGATAGCCGCCCTAGACCTGAATGGTGAACTCATCAAGGTTCACAGTTCCCGTCAGATGAACATGGGCGATGTTATCGAATTTCTCTATGAAATTGGAAAGCCGATCATCATTGCTACAGATGTATCCCCGATGCCCTTCTCAGTTGAAAAGATACGACGCGCCTTCCAGGCTGTGGCACACATACCCAGGCAGGATATCAGCGTTGAGACAAAGTATGAACTTGCTGGAAAGTACGGATATGGCAATGACCATGAACGCGATGCCCTGACTGCAGCAATTGAGGCATCCCGCTTCTGGAAACACAAGTTCACAAGCATATTGAAACGAGTTCCTCCCGGTGTTGACTTGGATGAGATCAAAGCCGGGATAATCAGGGGCCAGTCTCTGGAGCAGATTCTTGGAACACTACATGAAGATCGCCAGACCATCAAGACAAAAAAGCCTGATATAACACTCGACTCATCAGACGAACGAGTCAGGATTCTCGACGGGCAGGTAAAAGATCTCAGATCTTTGATAAGTGAGCTCCAAAAGGACATTGAAGGGCTCAAAGATGAGAACCGGAAACTAAAAGGTGAGAATAAAAATCTTAAATCCCATAAAATCCGTCAGATAAATGTCAATCCTGAAATAGCCAGAAGGGATCTCATCATCGAGAATCTTAAAAAGAGAGTGCGATTTGAGGAGAAAAATAATAAAAAACTTCACAAGCGGCTCAAGAGGATGAAAGAAGTTGAGAATGGTAGTCCAAATGAAGATCTTCAGGCAGTCAAGGTAATCGTTGATCTCTCTCGTGAAAGTATCAGATCGGTAAACGAACGAATAGGCCTTAAAAGTGGTGACATTCTGCAGGTCAGAACTCCGGGAATATGGGGAAAAAACAATATTCACGATCTGAGCCAGGCAGGTATAGGTGCACTCATTATAGGAGAACGTTCTACCGGTTCAATCCCGGAAGAATTGCTTGATCTCTCCTATGCTGAGGAACTCCCGGTTATTCCCGGAGCATCAGTGCCGGTTAGTATCAAAGGTGATTTTGGATCCTGCGACCCCGACCAGCTTTATGAAGCTATGAAAATCTGGCAGGACGGTCTGGATGAATTTAGAAGACAGCAGAGTGAAGCCATGATCGATGGAATCTTCAAAGAGTACCAGGCCCAGAGAGAGAAACAGGTGAGAAGAAATGGATGATCGAGAACTACTTGATATCATCTGCCCGGTACTAGGCGGTGAGGCATGTAGTGATGATTGTGCAGTATTGCCCGAAATTAAAGGAATACCGGTTGTTTCCACAGATATGCTTCATGAAACAACAGACTTCCCTTCAGGGATGACAAACTGGCAGATCGGGTGGATGGCAATCGCTGTCACCATAAGTGATCTCGCATCCATGGGGGCTTTACCAAAGTATCTCACCCTCGCTATCGGTCTTGATCGTGAAGACAGGCTCAATGACATCATACATGGGGCTCAGGAATGCTGCCTGAAATTTGGATCTCAGTATGTCGGAGGAGACCTCGATGCTCATACAGAGCTTACCCTTGTCTCCACCGGTATCGGTGTTGTGACAGATGGGAAACCAGTGAGGAGATCAGGAGCAAGACCAGGAGATCTAGTTGGAGTTACAGGGATCCAGGGACGTGCAATGGCAGGGCTAAAAGGTGACAGGAGATACTGGAGAGATCTCTGCGAACCATCACCACGGGTACTTGAAGGAATCGCCATCCGACAGGCTGGTGCCACATCCATGATGGATATCAGTGATGGTCTCGCTATCTCTGTTCATGACATAATGAAAGCATCAGGAGTCGGTTGTGAGTTATCCCGCTCAGAGATCCCGTGCCTCCCAGATTACAAACCAGATGAAGCACTCATGATGGCACTCTTTGGTGGTGGGGATTTTGAACTGTTATTCACAATATCCTCCATAGACAGGCAAATCCTCCCCAAAGGAACATCAATAATCGGAGCGGTGACAGAAAAGCAGGAGATACTACTTGACGGAAATCTGCTCCCTGCTGAAGGATATCGCCACAACTGGAATCATTAAGAAAAAAAAGGATTCATACTGATCAGGACCTATGTCCACTGGTAGGTGTACCGCCAGTAATGATAATTATTGGAGAAACGGGTATAGCCCTGGTAGAGATTATCATAAATCCGGGAGATGTATAGTTGCTCATTGATCTTCTGGAAGTATGGGAAAGCTTCGGTAATCTTCCCTTCTTTGTATAATATTCGTCCCATGCCATACAATGCATCATGGTTATCAGGATCCAGCTCTAGGGATTTGTTGAAGTCTGCTTTTGCTTTGTCGTCCTGATCCACCATCTGATAAGCAGCTCCCCTGTTCACATAGGTGGTACTCAGGTTTGGACTGAGGTTTATCGCCTGTGTATATGCAGGGATTGAACCAAGGGGGTAGCCCTGCTGGAAGTATGCATACGCAAGGCTGAGCCATGCATCAGTCATATTCGGATTAATCTCCGTGACTTTTTTATAGGCTTTCTCTGATATGTCAAATTTTTGTGCCCTGTCGGCAGCATATCCGATGTTCATCCAGGCGAGGGTGTTGTTGGGATCTTTCTCTAATAAGTTATCGTAAAAATGAAGAGACTCATCAGCCCGGTTAACTTTTCGAAGTGTCTCGATGAAGCCCTGCCATGCAGCATTATAAGATGGAGAAAGGTTCAGCGTTTTTCTAAATGCTGATTCTGCAGTATCGTAATCCTTGTTCCAGAAAGATGCATCCCCAAGGATGTACCAGGCATCAGGGGAAGTTGGGTTCAGCGCTGTAGCTTTCTTCCCTGCTTCTGCTGAACCCTTAAAGTCTCCCAGTTCTTTCTTGGTCTTTGCCATGTAAGTCCAAGACGATGAATCATCAGGGTTCATGCGAGTGGCATTTTCAAACTCGAATAGTGCTTTATCATACTGTTTCTCCTGCAACAGCAGGAATCCAATGTTCGAATGGGTCGCATCGTTGGCTGGATTAAGAGTTAATGACCGGTTGAACGCTGAAAGAGACTCATTAAACTTCTGCTGATTCGCATACGAAAAACCGATACTTGACCATGCATCTGCTGAGTTATTATCTATTTTGAGTGCCTTCTGGGAAATATTGAGGGATTCACCAAATTCACCCACTGAATTCAGGATTCGGCTGTATGCCAGAAGAATTTCCAGATCATCGGGGTTTTTCTGGTACAGTGTGTTGTACGCTGCAATCGCCTTCTCAAGTTTGAGACCTTTTGCCAAAAGGTCAGCTTCGGTCTTCTGATCTGACAGGTTTCCAGGGTTGAGTACATTCAGTTGTCCATATGCAACTGCTGCTTCTGAATATCGTTTTGAGGATTTGAGCAGATCGCCAAGAGCACGCCAGGAATCAGCATCACTTCTGTTTTCTATCAAGGCACGGTCATATGCTTTTGCTGCATCATTATACCGGCTTATATTCATGTAAATTTCAGCTTTTCTAACCCAGTATCGTGAGCTGTTGGGAGAGAGGTTGGTTACATTATTATACAGATCTAATGCCTCGCTATACTGTTTTTGTCCGGCATAGAACTCGGCAAGGCCAGTGTAGGCAGGAAGATATCCAGGGTCTTCCCTTATGACCTTTTTAAGTTCTGCACTCCCATTTCCAGGATCTCCAGATTCAATCAGAATCTGACCACGATTTGTCCGTGCTGAAGAATTGACAGGATCCAGGGCAAGTACCTGATCATAGGCTTCCAGAGCTTCATTATGCTCCCCGGCTTTTACCAGGAGATCACCAGAACGTAGCCAGAGATCAGGATTTGTGCTATTCAGACTGAGAGCTGCATCAATCAGTGCAATGGCCTTGGAATCATCACCTGATATTGAAGCATTTTGTCCTGCATTACTCAAACTCTCCTGGACATGGGTTACATTCACCGGTTTGTCAGTGATACAACCGGCACTCAAAACACAAAGCAGAATACTGAGGATAGAAACCCCAGTAAATAGCGGTGTAGCCAAGTTCCCATACGGTTCTCGCCCTGAATTGTTCAATAGTTCAAAAGATATATGATCACCCGTTCAGTCAGAAAAAAAGTTAATATGCATTATTATAGGGGGTATACTTCGTGAGTTTGTAGGCTCCGTTAATATTCAGAGTGTCGGTATACCCTTTTTGAGTGCTCGGAGTCATTGTGATGGTTGCTCCATCATACTGCGCACTTCCCACAACACCAATATCTCCTGAAGGAAGTACGACGCCTTTCCTTGGTTCAGGGTAATAGTTGTCAGGAATTGGTTGATCTGTTCCAGAACCTTCGGGAGAAACATTGATGAAATTGAGTTCCCGAGCTGTACTTGACCATTTCATATCAGTAAACTGACCAAGACTGGTGTTGTTGTAGGTGGCCATTGAAGTCTCATAATTATATGATGTACCAATCTTCAGTGCAACATCGTATGAGCCGGAGAGAAGGTACGTATGAACTGGATTCTGCTCATCTGACGTATTCCCATCACCAAAGTCCCAGGACCAGAATTCTGGATCACCATATGATGTATCAAAGAACTGCACAGTAAACGGGGCATCACCTTTAACTCGATCTGCAGTAAAATTCGATGCCATCTCACTCGCACTGAAATATTCCCAGTCTGGATGACATATAAATCCATCAGGATTTCCTAGTTCACTTGCCTTGAACTCATATGCCAGAACACTACCAGGAACTGCCATCATTATCACCATTAGGCAAACAGCCCAGAATTTAGCCACTAAATCACTCCCTAAATCCGCATACCTGATTTATACTCAAAATTTTTCATGAGATTTCTGATAGTGCCTGCGACTTCAGTGTTATCCCGCCATACATGTTCAGATGACGCATTCAAATCAGTATCTCTTCCCTCAAGGACTGATACAACAAACCTGGTTTTAGCAATACCTTCAGCCCCCTGACCATCAGTCCGGTTGGCACCGGTTATACTGACTGAATACTTCACCGCAGCAGGAACATTCTCATCCTCACCTATCAGGGTTGATCCCAGATGTGACTCATACGCAACATTCTGAATATTTGCGACAGACGATGAAGCACTGACCGAGGTGTCAAAAGGAGGAGTTACTACAGCTCCCATGGGACATGACACGCAAAATGACAGGAGAGGAACCATGAGAAGCCGGATGCCATACCTGTCAAAAAACTCGGTTTTCATCTATAAGGAATATTGTTGGGGATGAGTCCAAATAGTTTGTTCAGAGAGAAGAAAACGAGGAGTTTAGGAACCCCCAACCTCAAGACCGGACTCAACACTGAAATCCTTTCCAAACTTGAATATTAGACCATTTACCTTGGTTGAATCAGCAAAGGTCTTTGTCGACGACTCATTCGAGGTGTTCTGATATCCTTCCCGATTCGTTATTACGAAGTTGGTTGCGGCACTACCCTGAGCGTATGGCAGCCCGGTTGACGTATCCGGATGAATTCCAAGTTGATATTTAACTGCTGCAGGCACCGTGTCGTCATACCCAGTGGATCGACCCTGCGCAATAGTTGCCAATTGACCAGTTGTTAGTGACACATCTGATTTTGCATCATAAGAACTCTCAAATGCACCAATATATTTACCGACAATTTGAGAGACAAGCGGATTGTGAATTGACTGATTTAATGGAGTCCAATTGCCAGTGGTTGTGAGAGTAAGTTGCTCTGAAGTACTCATGCGTGACCCTTTGTCAGGATCAGTTGCATAGGTTGAGACTATCGCAGAATCAACATTATATCCCTTCTTATTCTGGTTTCCCTCATCAAAAGTCTGGTCTTTTGCGAGGGCCAGATAACCACCATTGGTCATCATGTCATTCTTATAGATCAGATTTGATTCGGCAGACCCTGGAGACAAAAAACCCTGACTTTCTGCGTCAGTCCCGTTATAATTCCGGGTATTAATCTGAACCTGAGTCTGTGAATCCATCATACCCACTAGTTGAAGGTTCGTGGTAGCCGGAACCTGCATATTGGTAGTCTTGCTCACATTCGGGAGCCGGTCTGCAGTGACCAGAGAACCTGCAAGGATCAGCAGAATGAGAACGAAATATAATGTTCCGCGTTTTGTCATAGGTATGAACCCCGGAATAAATGCTGAGTATAGTTTTCCCAGAGCGGTTTAATAAGATGCTGGTATTAAAAAAACAGACGCCCAGATCGGAATTCGAATCCGAGTCGTCGGCGTGACAGGCCGACATGATAGGCCACTACACTATCTGGGCAAATACAAGGATCCCGCCTCCCGGATTTGAACCGGGGACATCGCGGTAGCTGCGCAGTTACCTCAAGCGGCAATCCATACTACAGCCGCGCACTCTACCAGTCTGAGTTAAGGCGGGATATTGCCTCAATAGATTAGTACAAATTACATAAATAGATACCGGTCAGCAGATCTTTTCAATTTTTTGTTTTAGGTTTTTTTGTTTAAAGATCAGGCAACACTTTTACTGCACTGTAGAGGAATACTATAGAGTAATTTTGGTGTGTCATGACAGGTATTCCTGATATTCTGTGGCTTGAAGAGATACGAAAGGAGGATATTCCATCAGTCGGAGGCAAAGGTGCATCTCTTGGTGAGATGGCATCCATCGGTCTCCCCGTTCCTCCCGCATTTGTGGTAACCAGTCAGGCATTTCGCCGTTTTCTGGTTGCAACCAATCTTGAAGATAAACTCTACGCACTTCTTGAAGACCTGGACGTAGACAACAATGATCTACTTGAAGAGGCGGCTGAAAAAGCAAAAAAACTTGTCTATGACTCACCGATGCCCACGGATCTAAAAGATGCTATAGCCCGGGCATATGAAAAGATGTCACGCGGAGGAAGTATCGTTGCTGCACGATCCAGTGCTACTGCTGAAGATCTCCCTGATGCCAGCTTTGCCGGGCAACAGGAGACTGTTCTCAATATTAAGGGGATTGAAAACCTGCTCAAAGGAGTTCAGGTCTGTTGGGCTTCTCTTTACGGGGCACGGGCGATATACTACCGGACAAAGCAGGGTTTCGAACATCACACAGTCAATATCGCAGTAGTTGTGCAGCGCCTGGTGCCTTCAGAGAAAGCAGGGGTTATGTTCACCTCACATCCGGTTACCGGTGAATCCTTAACAATCATCGAGGGATCATGGGGACTTGGTGAATCTGTGGTTTCAGGCTCAGTTTCTCCAGATAAATATGTCTTTGATCAGAGAACGGAACGGATTATTGACAAATTCATTGCAACAAAGCGTACCGAGATCGTAGCTGATGGAGAGTACGGAACAAAAACTCTTGATATTAAGCCTGACCGCCAGGAAATGCAGGTCCTCTCTGATGATGAGGTGAAACGGCTCGCTACATACGGAATTGTATCAGAAGAACATTATGGCGTTCCGCAGGATATGGAGTGGGGTATTGTCGGAGATCAGATATTTGTGCTCCAGTCAAGACCCATCACAACGATAAAATCGGGCGCTAAAAAGAACGGACAGGCAACAACATCTGGTGGCGCTGAAAAAGTAATTCTGCAGGGTCAGGGCGCATCGCCAGGGATCGCAAGCGGCAAGGTCGCCATTGTGTACGATGTCAAAGACATCGGCAAAGTAAATAATGGGGATATCATGGTCACCAGAATGACCAACCCTGACATGGTCCCTGCAATGAGAAAGGTCTCTGCCATTGTCACTGATGAAGGAGGAATGACCTGTCACGCAGCTATTGTTTCCCGGGAACTTGGAACACCCGCTGTAGTAGGCACTAAAACGGGAACACAATTGCTGAAAGAAGGACAGATCGTCACGGTGGATGGAGAGAAGGGTCTCATCTATGATGGTATTATCGAGACAGTAAAGCAGGAAGCAGTCAGTTCAGCTGCACCGGTCGTAGTGGGTTCTTCAAAGATCATCACTGCAACATCAGTCAAGGTCAATGTTTCAATGCCTGAGGCGGCTGCCCGAGCAGCAGCAACCGGTGCAGATGGAGTTGGCTTGCTCAGAATTGAGCATCTCATTCTCGGTCTTAACAAAACACCTAACTGGTTTATCGATAATCACCGGGAAGAGGAGTTTATTCAGGAACTTCTGAATGGGATCAAAGTAGTACTGGATGCATTTCCCGGCAAACCGGTATGGGTCAGGACCCTGGACGCACCGACCGATGAGTTCAGGAACATGCAGGGCGGGAAGAGTGAGCCTATAGAGCACAACCCGATGCTTGGATGGAGAGGGATCAGGCGTGATCTCCAGAGTCCGAAACAGTTCAGACTTCAGATCGAGACCTTCAAGCGGCTCTGGGATCTCGGATACGACAACCTTGGAATCATGTTCCCGATGGTATCCCACCCGAACGAATTCATCAAAGCAAAAGAAGAATTCAAGAGTGCAGGGGTGGACGTTGAGAATGTAGACCTCGGCATTATGATCGAGATCCCGGCAAGTGCGGTTATCATCGAAGATTTCGTCAGAGCCGGGATTAAATTTGCTTCGTTCGGCACAAACGATCTCATTCAGTATACCATCGCTATCGACCGCAACAATGAGAATGTAACTGATATGTACTGGCCAAAGCACCCGGCAGTACTGGCACTCATTGATCGGGCTATTAAAGCATGCCGCGAAGGGGGAGTTGAGGTCTCAATCTGTGGACAGGCAGGCAGTGAACCTGATATGGTCACCTGGCTTGTCCAACACGGGATCACCAGCGTCTCATCCAACATTGATGCAATAGCAAAGATCCGCGAGACAGTCGCCCGCACCGAGCAGCGCATTATTCTTGAGGGTGCACGAAAGAACTATGGTCTCTGATGGTATCTCATCAGAATCCCTCTTCTGTTTTCTTGAAGAGTGCCGCCGTAGGGACATCTGCTGGGATCACATCCTCTCTTCAATGTGTACTCCACCCCACCAGGTTGCGGTTCGTGCGCACAATCTCTTCATGGAGACGAATCTTGGAGACCCGGGTCTTTTCCCCGGCACAGCCCATGTCGATGAACTCCTGATCCGCTGGTTTGGAGATCTCTACCATGCACCTGATGCCGGTGGCTGTTCTACATCAGGCGGGACAGAATCCAATATCCAGGTACTCAGGTTTACCAAGGCTGCAAAGAAGTCTGACCACCCCAACATCATTGTGCCGGCATCAGCCCATTTTTCTTTTGAAAAAGCCTGCAGGATGATGGGCATTGAGATGCGGGTTGCTCCTCTAGACGGGCAGTACAGGATGGATATTCCAAAGACCGCTGAACTCGTAGATAAAGATACCTGCTGCCTCATAGGAATTGCAGGAACAACAGAGTATGGTATGACTGATCCCATCCCGGCACTTGGAAAACTTGCTGAGGAGGAGGATATACACCTGCATGTTGATGCTGCATTTGGCGGACTTGTTCTCCCATTTCTGAAGGACGCACCACAGTTTGATTTCAAGGTCAGTGGTGTCGGATCGATCTCAGTAGATCCTCATAAAATGGGAATGAGTACTATCCCCTCCGGTGTACTAATGGTAAGGGATGAGGCCTGTTTCTGTAACCTTCTGGTGGACACACCATATCTCACAGTTAAGCAGAGTTACAGCCTGAGCGGAACCAGGCCAGGAGCTTCTGTTGCAGGAGCATATGCTGTTCTTGCCCATTTTGGAAAAGACGGGATGGAAGCGATTGTTGCCGGTTGTATGGAGAACACAAGGAGGCTCACTGAGGGAATGGAAGCATACGGGGTCAAGAGGAAGATAACTCCTGATGTAAACGTTGCAACTTTCGAGCACACAGAAGTTCCTGAACCCTGGGCAGTATCCTATACCAGAAGCGGGGATTTGCGTATCGTATGTATGCCCCATGTTCATCGGGATGTGATTGAGAAGTTCCTTTCAGAATTTGGAGAATTCCATGATCGATCATCTAATTAAATCACTTGAAACATGCCCGATTGTAAAAAAGGGAGAGTACAATTACTTTGTTCATCCAATCACCGATGGTATTCCCAAAATAGACCCGGTAGTACTCAGAGAAGTTGCAGTCGGGATGATACATTTTTTGGATCTGCGCGATGTGCAGTACATCGTGGCAGCAGAGGCGATGGCAATTCCAATTGGAACCGCAATCTCACTGATGACTGATATTCCGGTAAATATAATCCGAAAACGCAGTTATGGCCTTCCTGGTGAGCAGGAAGTTATGCAGCAGACCGGGTACTCAAAAGGGAAGATGTTCATCAATGGCCTGTCACCAGGAGACCGGGTTGTCATCGTGGATGATGTAATCAGTACGGGAGGGACCATAAATGGCATCCTTCATACGCTCAATGAGATGGGGGTTGAAGTAGCCGGGATCTGTTTTGCAATTAAGAAGGGAACTCCGGATATCTCCATGCCTTACCACTATCTCGTTGCAATCGAAGTGGAAGACACGGTGAAGATCGTTGATCGCCAGCTTTGATCTGATTTCAGAACTGAAACAACGGGGGGCAAAGAAGGTTGCCCTCCAGGCACCCGAGGGGCTTAAACGTCGTCTTTCTGAACTTGCCCAAGACCTGAAATCTGCCGGGTTTACTGTTCTTGTAAGTGGTGATCCCTGCTATGGTGCCTGCGACCTTGATATTGACCTGCTTAAAGATGCAGATCTATTAATTCACCTTGGTCATGCGCCAGTTGACAAGACAGAACGGATTCTCTACGATATCTTCAGAATGGATTTTGATCCTGAAGTCGTTTTGAATGCAGTCCCCTATTTCACAAAAAACAGAATCGGTCTTGTTACAACAGTGCAGCATGTCCACCTAATCCCTGAAGTCTCTCGTGTTCTCGACGAGGCCGGGATATCAGTTACTGTTGGAGAGGGCTCCGACCGGACTCCCTATGCAGGCCAGATTCTCGGATGTTCATTCGAGGTGGCGCGAAGAACAGGAGAGTCAGAGATTCTCTACATTGGAACCGGGGTGTTCCACCCACTTGGTGTTCAGATAGCAACCGGAGCTAAGGTGATCGCCTGTGATCCATACACTAAAAAGATAGAGGAAGTAAACGGTGAGCGTCTGCTCCGAAGACGATATGCCCTAATCGAGAAGGTAAAACAGGCTGAGCAGATAGGGATTATTGTTTCACCAAAGAGTGGTCAGGCACGCAGGGAACTGGCCACAGAACTCGCATCCCTCTCTCCAAAAGCAATCCTTATCCAACTGCGGGAGGTGACGCCAGATCAACTGCTTAACCTTGGTCTCCCCTGTTACGTGAACACAGCCTGTCCGAGGCTTGCCTATGATGATCAGGTCAGATGGCCGGTCCCTGTACTCACCCCACAGGAGTTTGAAATTCTCTGTGGTATCAGGAAATTTGAGGACTACGAGGTAGACGAGATAAAATGAAACTTCGTAAACTCGAGATACTTCTTGAACAGGTCACAGGTTTTTCACACCCCCTCCCTGAACGAGAACAATACCAGACTCCTGCCCCGCTTGCTGCACGCCTTCTCTATACCGCGTTTCTTGCCGGTGATATTTCTGACCTGCGTGTACTTGAACTTGGATCAGGTACCGGAATCCTCGGGATTGGAGCAGCGTTGCTTGGGGCAGGTGAAGTGGTAGGAGTTGAGATCGATCAGGAGGCAACCAGAATTGCTGAAGAGAACGCAAATAAACTCAAAACCAAGATCTCGTTTATTGATGCTGACCTTTCAAACCCCGTGACCTGGGATAAGGTTCCGGGGGCAGATACTGTAATCATGAACCCTCCTTTCGGGGCTCAAGTACAGCATGCTGACAGGCCTTTCATAGATCTCGCACTCTCACGTGCAGAGGTTGTGTATGGGATCTTCAATGCTGGATCAGAACAGTTCATTCGGCAATATATCGCAGACCGGGCAGAGATTGCCGGTGTAATCGCTGCAGAGTTCGCCATCCCCAGGACCTTCTTTTTTCATACCGAAGACAAACGTGATGTCCCGGTTGAAATTCTAGTTTTAAAACGAAGGACCTGATATTTCAGCCTGATAGATACAAATTATAAAAAAGGAATATCTGCAGATTCAATCCTTAACCAGGATGAAACCAATCCCTGCAAACATAATTCCTGCAAGGAGGGCTACAATGCCTATTGCACCCTTGACTACATTGATAACATCTGGGAGGAAGAACCAGATGCCGTACGCACCTCCAAGAATCAGAACTATCCCGACAATAAGCATACCGAGTCCCATTTTGTCCATATTAAATATCCTCCTGTTTTCAGAATACATATTGATTACTGAATCCTAATAAAATTCACCTGCAATTATTCTTTAATCAGGAGATTCAGGCCGGGTAGTATGCATGGTTCAGGGTTTTCATTAGGATAAGGATCCAATTCTGCAATGAGGGTGATATCAAGCCGTTCACCCAGTTTCAAAAGGGTGATCAGTTCACGGGGAAGCATCCCTGCTGTATAATCACTATACAGACCGATGGTACGCCCACAGGTAAATGACGACCTCCGCCAGACCATATCTGTCTGATGGTCAAGCAGGAGATTGGGAGAGCCAGAAGAGGTAACAGTCACCTCAACGTCTCTACATCGAAGTTCGGTTATGAGCCTACACCCAGGAGAGCGTATGAGTTCCCTGAATTGATCAGAGAGATCAACTGCCCCTTTTTCAGAGCGCACGGCAATGATACAGTTTCCTGACGATGAGAGGTGCTGTTCTGCAGTTATCTCGAAGGTGGTTCTGTGAGTTGCAGTCACTTCAGGGTGTCCGAATGCTGAGAACTGCTCCACTGCCCTTGGCATTTATACAGAGATATCTTCCATTGATAATGAATGGATCAGATTGATATGTTCTGCACCACATGCGACGAAGAGACCGAGCATGACGTTTTGAGCAGGACCACAAACCAGGTGATCAAGTGCACTACATGTGGGACGGTTTCACGCATCCCTGTGCAAAAGGAACCTGCATTACTACAGATAAAGGCTATTGTGAGCAATGAAGGAGCATCATCAGTCTGCAGATGTGAGATTGCAGAGGATGAAGAGGTTGCAGTTGGTGATTTCCTTATCGCCGAGTCTGACGACGGAGAAGGCACCGGTGTTGAAGTGATGTCTATTGAGTCAGGAGATAAGCGGCTTGACAAATCTCTGGGAAAAAATATTGACACCCTCTGGACCAGGGTCATTGATCAGGTTGTAGTACGCTTTTCAGTACACGACGGATGGCATACTACTCCACTCTATGTAAGATGTGAAGGTGACGAAAAGTTCGTTGTCGGTGATGTATATGTCATCAAAGGCGTGAAGTCTCGTATCGGACACATCAGAATGAGAAACGGGGCAGTTACCAAAAGAAGAGGAAAGTTTGAGGTTGCAAACACCATCAAACGGATATATGCATACCGTATCTGACCACTTTATGATGAGGTGGACAACTGGGTAAGAGTAATATCAATCGTTGGATATCCGTAGTTGATTGTAACATTCTCATCAGTCATATCGGTGATCGTTGAGGTCCTCAGATATGTGGAGGGAGTTGCATTATCAACTGCGATCTGCGGTGTCTCACTGAATGCGATCGGAACCTGGGATCCAACTTTTGCTTTGGCAAAGGATTCTCCCGTGATATTAGCAAACTGGGCCCTAGACATCGTCCGGGTCATTTGGGTAGCACCTGGAATCTGCAGTGCCTTTGTGTCTCCAACTTTCATCCCGACAAGCCCATATGATATTGAATCAAGTTCAGGTCTGAAGAGCCCAAAGTCAATAAGACCTCCATTATTTGATGGATTCATAACCTGGATAGGAACCAGATCACGCGTTTCTGAAATATTGACTCTGATCGGAAGTTTGTCACTCATCACGACAAGATTGCCTGCGTTTTGAGCCTGGAGATAGATATTGGATGCGGTGGTTACGACCGGGCGGTTCTGCCCATCACGAATTGTAAAATCTACAGTCGCACTGTTCCCGGGTTTTGCCTGGCTGAAGATATTGAGCCAGGACATCCCGAGCATGGAAAAGACCATGAAGACTGCTAGCAGGACACACGCAGTAACTACTGCGTATTTTGTCCAGTTTACTTCCTCCTTTTTTTCCACAGACTTATGCCGGAATCCTTTCATCCTTACTATGTCACCCTGCAATAAGATAAACATAATACTGCTTTTTCAGAGCAGATCAACCCGAAGATCGCTGGAAATGGAAAGGAAAAGTGGTGATGGTATTTACTTCTTATAAGAACCGAAGTCTTGAAGTCTGAAAAGACTGAATTACCAGTAATATGGATAAGAAGCGGGTCAGGGACTACATGACCGCCGATGTTGATACCATCAATATGAACCAGACCGCGCGTGATGTGATTAATGCCATCAAGGTCACATCACATGACGGCTTTCCCATTGTGGACAGGAATGTGGTCATCGGGTATATATCGGCCCGGGACCTCCTCTTCGCCCATCCGGATACACCTGTCAGGGAAATAATGAGTCAGCATCTGATCGTTGCAGATCCCGAGATGGCTATCGGTGATGTAGCACGTGTTATCATCAGATCTGGGATTCAGAAACTGCCGGTGGTGAACGAGAAGAACGAACTTCTTGGGATTATCTCAAACACCGATGTGGTCAGATCACAGATCGAGCACGTCTCACCTGACAAAGTGTACAAACTGATGGATACCATCGAACGACTTCATGGCATCAAACCACATCTTTCAAAAGGACCTGTAATGGTCAGTACGCTCCTCCCGACCCAGTCACGGATTTATATGGACGAACTTGAGGGGAGAATATACGAGATCAAGAAAGGACTTGCAGAGCCGGTCATAGTGATAAAAAAACCTGATCAAAATATTCTCGTAGATGGACACCACCGTGCAGTAGCAGCAAAAAGACTCGGGATTAAGATCCTGGAGGCTTACCTTATCGAGATCGCCGAGGATTTCGAACTTGGGCTTGAGCGGACCGCACGAGCAATGAAACTCAGGACCGTTGATGATATCCAGATTATGGATTACGCCCGTCATCCTCTTGTAGCAGGAACACACCGGTTCGGTGGGGCAATAGTTGTTGGAGAACCGATCAAAAACAGGGAAAAAGAAGATTAGGAGCCTTCGCACCGGGTATCGTATTCATCGTTGAGCACATGTTCGGTAACGACAGTGCCATCCGCGATAACGACATCTGGCCAGATCCGGGTATTAGAATGAACGGTAACCCGGTTTCGGATCACGCAGCGTGGTCCAATAACTGACCCGTGTTCAATGCTACATCCATCCCCGATCATAGTTTCGTTATCAACAATAGTTCCTGATACTGATGAACCCTGTCCGATAACGACCCGATTATAAATAGATGACGAGAGGAGCCTGACATTATTTCGTATCACACAGTTCTTGCCGATGGAAGTATACGGGCCGATAAGCACATTATCACCAATCGAGGTTCCTGAGCCTATCACAACCGGGCCGATTACCCTGCTATTGTTTCCAAGGTAGATCGAATTACCAAAATCAACAGGACCCTGAATGTTGGCGTTCTTCACGTCAAGATCACCGCTGATATTTGCGTATCGCATCTCCTGCAATTTCCACTTTTCAGCCTGCCTGAGCGAAGCAGGGCTTCCTACATCAGACCAGTTCCCCCTGGCAAGCCATCCATTGAGCGGGAGGTTCTTCTCCATCAAAAGTGGGAAGAGATTCTTGGCAAAATCAAATTTTACTCCGTCTGGAATGTACTCAAAAATTTCAGGAGAACAGACGTACATGCCGGTAGATGCAAGATTGGAAAAGATCTCTCCCGGCCCTGGTTTCTCCCTGAACCTGCGAATCCGATTCTCCACATCGATCTCGGCAATACCGTACTCAGACGGTTCATCGATACTGATAAGACCTATCGTGACGATGGCGGCACTCTTCAGGTGCTCCCGATAGAACTCAAGGAGGTTGAGATCGGTAACATGATCTCCCCCAACGACCAGAAATGGTTTGTCTCCAAGGTACTTCCTGGCGTTATGTACACTGCCTGCTGTCCCAAGCTTGCTTTCCTCATACACGTATGTAATGCTGACACCGAGTAGGGCACCATCACCAAGCGATTGCTCTATTGCATCCCCTTTATACCCAAGCGTTATGACCACGTCATGGAAACCAAGGTTGGAGAGATGGGATACCAGATGTTCAATGGAGGGCTTATTAACAATAGGAATACAGGGCTTCGGGCGTTCGAAAGTGAGAGGACGCAGACGTGTCCCTTCGCCTCCGCACATTATGCAGACCTTCATGCTTGTACCAATATTCGTCCTGCCCGAATATATGAACTCGGAGAATAGGATTAAAGAGTGTCTAGGCTGATACCGTCAAAGTCCTGCACAACTTCATTCAGATCCTTGACACCAAAGGCTGTTTTAACT
This sequence comes from Methanospirillum lacunae, assembly GCF_003173355.1. Classification (NCBI taxonomy): domain Archaea; kingdom Methanobacteriati; phylum Methanobacteriota; class Methanomicrobia; order Methanomicrobiales; family Methanospirillaceae; genus Methanospirillum; species Methanospirillum lacunae. The sequence continues at coordinate 98,319 of NZ_QGMY01000007.1, forward strand.
GCCGTTATTTCAAGTTCTGATGCAACTGCACACATGTAATCGAGCACATCAATCGAGAGTTCTTTCTTTATTTTGCTCTGTTTCATCTGTTCAGCGAGCCGGCTGAGGGTATCAGGATCCTCTCCCCTGAGCCGGGCCAGACTGATAACACACATATAGATCCTGGTGAGATTTCGATCAGTGCCAGTAATAGTATCAAAAAAATTCCGAAGAACCTGAGCCTGAAAGATCTCACCTCCCATGTTTGTGGATTTATCTTGCGGATAGTATAAAAATGTAGCGAAGGTTACTTCGCAGTGCTCACTATTTTGATAATGTCTCCATCCTTGAGCAGAGTGGTCTCTTTGATTCTCATCTTTGTTTTTGCGTCAATGGCATACAAGAAGCCCTTGCCAATATCAGTATGAACCTGATATGCCAGATCGTGAGGTGTTGAACCTTTTTTCATCAGGAAGGCATCAGGAAGCACTCTCCCTTTTGCATCAGTGAGATGGGTCTCATCTTCAACCGGGTAGACTACGATCTGATCAAGAAGCTCAAAGACAGCACGGTTGATCATCTGCTGCACCCCGGTACCACCATATATCTCCATGAAACCACGGATCTTGGCAAGACCTTCCTGCTGGGCGGCGTTGAGTGTCACACCATCAGGAATTCTGAATCCTTCATCACCAGGATGATAGATGATTAGGTTGTGTTCAGCAGCAGAGCGAAGGGCAAGTTCAGCAGCGCCAGAGATGAGGCTGATGCCTGCGCCCTTTACTTTGGCAATTAGTTCTGCAGGAGCCTGATCTGCTTTGTTGCCTGCCTGGATCATCGGTTTTGAATACTTCAGAAGAATTCGTGCAAATTTCTGGAGATCTTCTGCCTGCGCAGATCTGAAATTTATCCCTGATTCGCGTTCGGCATCAACGACATGCTCTTCCCTAATGGAGAGACCTGCAAGCAATTCGGCAAGCCCTGCATACACATTGTAATTTTTAACCTGGGCCTGACGCTGCATCTTTGACCAGTGCTTTTCGATAATCCCAAAAAGCCACATCGTCATTTCAGTCTCAAGCATCGGGATCTCTTCAAGTGGATCGTGCGATCCAATATCGTCGGGAGCCCCTTCAATATCCGTTGCGCCACTAGCGTCAATGACATTGATAATGGCATCAGCCTGTCTCAGATGATCAAGGAACTGATTGCCAAGCCCTTTTCCGGTGTATGCATCAGGAACAAGCCCTGCAACATCAATCAGGTGAACAGGAACATACCGTATTCCGTCAACGCAGACTCCACACCGGTGCTCAAGAGAGGTACAGGGACAGGGAACCCGCACGTATGCGACTCCCCGGTTTGCATCTATTGTGGTGAAGGGATAGTTTGCTATTTCAGCCGGCGCTAACGTAGCCGCCCGGTAAAGGGTTGATTTTCCGCAGTTTGGTTTGCCTGCCAGTGCAAGGGTGATCATAGCTCGTACCTTAAACCTATGCGGTCTAACCGATATGTATGGGGTACTCTACCAAAAAGATCTGGTATTTTGATAAACCCGGTAGCGGGAACACCCAGGATGCCCTCAGGATTGCTACTGAGCGGGCAAAAGAACTTGGAATACGATATCTGATTGTGCCAAGCACCAGTGGCGAGACCGCTAAAACTGCTGCAGATACTCTGCGGGGAACCGAAATATCCCTGATTGTGGTCTCTCATGTCGTCGGGTTCTCAAGCCCTGGTGTCTGGGAGTTTGACAGTACAATCGCAGATGAACTCAGAGAGCAAGGGGTGAAGATCATCACCGGGACACATGTGCTTTCAGGTCTTGAACGCGCGTTCTCATCATCACCTAAAATTGGTGGGGGATCCCGGAGTGAGGCAGTTGCCGAAGCACTCAGACGGATAATTGCAATAGGTCTCAAAGTCGCAGTTGAGTGTACGCTCATCGCTGCTGATCAGGGAGCCATCCCAGTGAATGAAGAGGTAATAGCACTTGGTGGAAAAGCCAGCGGAGTGGATACGGTTTGTGTGATTAAACCTTCACATACCAGCCGATTCTTTGACCTTCAGGTTCGGGAAATTGTTGCTATGCCGCGGGAGCGGTGAACATGTCAGGAAGACCTTTTGCTGATACAATCAGCCTGCTCAGTAAACCGGTACTCTGGTTGCCAGGATTATATGCAGGGGCCTTAGCTACTGCATTCATTTGGCTCGCTTTCTCTGGAGGGGAATTCATCGCAGGAAAAATGATCTTTCTCGGGGCTGTTATATTTCCCTTCTTTGTAGCAGGTGCACTCGGTTGCATGAAAAGCGGGGAGTATACCATATCTCTTTTCGGAAGATCTGCAGTCAAGTTCTTTTTCCCTATTCTGCTTCCAGCAATAATAGCCGCTGCGATAATCATCCTACTCCTGATTCTCTTCAGTATCCCCTTTGCAATATCAGGGCACTCCGATCCATCCATGATTGCAGGATTATTCATAGGAATTACGATCCCGGTTATGATCTTTGCCTTTTTTGCTGACAATGTGGCAGTCTCGGAGGGACTTGCCGTATTTGCATCATTGAAACAGAGCATGATGATTGCCTCACGCTCTATCTTCATGGTAATTACCTGCTTTGTTGTCAGTCTGATAAGTGCAGGAGTAGTGGGAACCATTCTGGCTACAGTATGGGGAATGATTCTTTCGGATAAGTTCACCGAGTACATTAACCTTGGGGCCGCAGAGCAGCAGAAGATCTTTGCTGGATTTAGTCTTTCAGACTGGCAGCATATCCTCGGTTATGACGGACTTGTCGTGACCGCGATAACAATTGGGGTCAGTCTGATAATTCTGGTGCCATTTTTCATTGTATACAAACAGCAGTGCTACCTTTCTGCCCTTTCAGTTCCAAGTCCGGTTATACCTCAAACAGGGGAGTATGACGAAAAAGGACGATGGTATAAGTATTGAAAAAATGTTAAAACGCAGGGATAAGGACCACCCATAAAAGAGCTGTTACCACTCCTCCCCCAAGGGTCGCCAAAAAGTTTGTTCCTGCGTTCCCAATCACTTTTTTGTTCTCTAAAATTTCTCCAATGAGACTGTCGATATTTGCACCGATAAATCCTCCAGCCACACACGCAATAAACACCGGTATATCAGCAACACCCAGAAGGACAGCACATGCACCAATGAATGCAGCAGCAAAAAGACCTGCAATCTCCCCAGTGAGGGATACTCCTCCGTTTGTTCCTTCATCTACAGGCTTTAATGTGGTTATGAGGTACGGGCGTCCTGAACAGACACCGATCTCTCCTGCAACAGTATCAGAAGCAGCGGTTGCCACACTCCCGAGGTAAACAGCGATGAAGACTGGGTGATGAGACACGCCAAAACAGACAGCCGCAACTACCGAAACCAGCCCGTTAGCAAAGACGTTGACATACCCCCTGACGCCTCCACTTTCCTGCTCAACATGAAGGCTCTTTTTGTATTCCATCTGGTACCGGGTCGCTGCAGCGCCCAGGATAAAGAACGCAAGCATGATCATAAACCATGAAATCCCGGCAAATACGATGAGCAGAATTCCCACAAGTGCTGCAGAAAAGAGGCCGGCAATATCAGCGGTCTTCAGACGGTATGCAAAATATGCGAACCCGAATGAGATGAAGGCTGCAGTCGCAACCAGCGGGAGATCAGCCTGGAACTCAAGATTTTCTAAAAGTAACATAGCCAATGCAACTCCGATCAGTTCACCGGTTATTGCATAGGATTTCTTCTGCAAGATGGCATACAGCAGGATTGCGACAGTCACCCCCACAACCGCTGAAAGCCATGTCCCTGCAGTCATGTAAAAAATTACGAGGGCAGTAACCAGCAGGCCGCCAATCAGGGCGAGTGCATACTCAACAGGCCTCCCACCAGAATAGAAAAATATGAGTTCACGGGTTGCTACAATCAAGACTGTTGCACAGAGAACAAATGCCGGCACAAACCCGAAGAAACTGAGAACTCCCAGAATGAACAGGGCAACCGGAAGGGCAAGATCATTCATTCTGACACAGATGAACGCAGAGGTAAGAATCAGGAAAAAACCTGCCATTCCAGGGGGCATATGGGGTGCAAGCAGAGTAAGGGCAATAGCGGCAATGAATGCCTGCCATCTCCCCGGTATTATCATAGTACATAATTGGAGGATACATCAGATGAAGGTATCAGGATCAGACGATAGAAACCCTTTATCCAGATACCTCTAACGGTACCACTCAATGAATACTGAACGCAGGTTAATCCGCGATGGCCACCTGTTAGGCAGGTGTCTTCTCGCGTCCCTGACTATGCTTATCCTCTCTACTGCAATCACCACAGCGACACCCTCATTTTATCCAAATGAGGGAAAGATACCACTTAAAGTTCAGTTCTCCCTTCCCGGAGGGGAGAGCTGCGACTCAGTCAAATGGGACTTTGGAGATGGAAACTCATCTTCAGAAGTAAACCCTTCATACTCATACACAAGAATGAGTTTTTTTTATCCGCTTTGTGTATGCACCCTTCCCGGAGCGACAGTCACCTACTCCTTTGGAAAAATTGTTCCTGAAAATGCTGTATTTAAAGGAGTAGATGATACCCCACAGACACCGACTGATGTGAAGGTTGATGCCAAATCAGATAGTCTGGATCTTCAGGGTCTCATTAAACAGGGAAATGCATTTTACAATCTAGGACTTTATGATTACGCTGCAGCGTCTTACAAGAGTGCTATCCAGAAATCTGGTTCTGATCCACAGATTCTGGCAAAGTATGGTGATATTCTCGTGGGCCTTTCACGATGGGAAGAGGCCAAGAATGCATATAATCAGTCTCTATCCTTAAAACAGGACACAGATGTGTTGAATTCATATGGGGGAGCTCTCGTTCAGTTAAAGAAGTATGAGGAATCTCTTGTAGCATTCAACCAGTCACTTGTCATGGAACCGTCCAACCCAGGGGCATGGGCCGGGACAGCCAGAGCAGATTTAGGACTAAAACAGGTGAATGAGTCTGCAGTAGCATTCAAGAAGTCACTGGATATTGATGCATCACAGCCATTGGTCTGGAAAGAGTACGGAGATGTGCTCTTAAAATCTGACAATAATAATGACGCGATTACTGCATATGAGAAGGCAATTGCCCAGGGGGTTTCAGGTGCTGATATTTATATCAGTTATGGAGGGGCTCTTAGAAAAGTAGGGCGCAACGCGGAAGCCGAAAATGCAATCGCAACAGCCCGTAGTATGCAGAGTAAATTATACATCTCAAACATTGACGGTAATGTTCATTGTACAGCTGGCGGAGCGATGGCATAAGGGAACACATTTTTCATATCTAATATTTTCTGTTTGAAAGACATTCCATCAGATACATTACCCATCGCCCACAAACGGATAAGAAATGCCCTTGTCCGATCCACTTCCCAAAAATTATGATTATCGCGAGGTTGAGGCGCGATGGCAGAAAATCTGGAAGGAAGAAGACCATTACTTTCAAGAGAACTCAGATAAACCTCAATTTGTCATTGATACACCCCCGCCATATCCGACAGGAGAATTCCATATAGGTAACGCCTTTAACTGGTGCTACATCGATTTTCTCGCCAGATACAAGAGGATGAAAGGATATAACGTGATGTTCCCACAGGGGTGGGACTGTCACGGCCTTCCAACCGAGGTCAAGGTAGAAGAGACACATAAAATCACTAAAAATGATGTCCCCCGCCAGCAGTTTCGGGAGATGTGCCGCGCTCTCACAATTGGTAACATTGAGAAGATGCGTGCATCTATGCGTCGCATGGCGTTCTCAATAGACTGGTCGCACGAATACATCACCATGATGCCGTACTATTACGGCAAAACCCAGCTCTCATTTTTACGAATGTTTAAAGCCGGCCAGATTTACCAGAGCAATCATCCGGTTAATTTCTGTCCACGTTGCGAGACTGCGATAGCATTTGCTGAGGTCAATTATAGTGATCGGACCACGTCTCTGAATTTTTTCAACTTTGACGGTATCGAAATAGCAACAACCAGGCCCGAACTTCTTGCAGCATGTGTTGCCGTAGCGGTTCACCCAACAGATGATCGATACTCAGGAAAAGGAGGAAAAACCCTGAAGGTTCCTCTCTTTGGGCATGAGGTTCCGATCATCACCGATGAGGCTGTAGACCCTGCCTTTGGATCTGGTGCGGTCATGATCTGTACTTTTGGTGACAAGCAGGATGTTCTCTGGTGGAGAACTCACAATCTCCCCCTGCGTAAGGCCATCGACAAGACAGGGAAAATGACCGACATTGCAGGGAAATATGTTGGTATGACATCAGGGGATTGCAGAAAAGCAATCCTTGCCGAGATGCAGGAGCAGGGGATCCTCATCAGACAACAACCGCTTGAACAGAGGGTCGGCACATGTTGGAGATGCAAAACTCCCATTGAGATCCTGTCTGAAAATCAGTGGTTTGTTAAAATTCCACACGAAGCAGCGCTGAAAGCTGCTAAAGAGGTGAAATGGTATCCAGAGCATATGTTCCTGCGGATGGAAAACTGGATCGAGCAGATGGAATGGGACTGGTGTATCTCCCGCCAGCGACTCTTTGCCACTCCAATTCCTATCTGGTTCTGTAAGGACTGTGGCGAAATCATAATCCCTGAAGAGGCAGACCTTCCGGTTGATCCAACCGTTGACAAACCAAAAAAACCCTGTCCCAAATGCGGCAGCACCTCGTTTGCTGCTGAAACTGATGTCCTTGATACCTGGATGGACTCATCAATATCAGTCCTTCATGTAACCGGCTGGGATGGTAGTCAGAAAAAGCCACCACTTTTCCCTGCCCAGATCAGACCTCAGGGACATGACATCATCAGGACATGGGCATTTTATACAATTCTCCGGGCAGTTTCACTTGTAGGCGGAAGACCATGGGACCAAATCCTGGTCAACGGAATGGTGCTTGGTGAAGACGGCTTTAAGATGAGTAAAAGCCGGGGGAATGTTACTGTTCCTGAAGAGATCCTGAGCCAGTATGGTGCAGATTCTCTGCGCCAATGGGCTGCTGCAGGCGCTGCAACTGGATCTGATATTCAGTTCAATTGGAATGATGTTGTTGCTGCCAACAGGTTCCTGACAAAGATGTGGAACATCTCCCGGTTCGCCCTGATGCAACTATCACGCGAACCTTATAATGAAAAAGCACCAATTACCGCCCTTGCTGACCGCTGGCTCTTAGTCAGGCTCGATCAGACAGTCCGTGATGTCTCTGATGCTTTTGAAACATACCAGTTTGATAGGGGACTTCGTATGATCAGAGAGTTTGCATGGGATGTCCTCGCAGACAACTACATTGAAATCGTTAAAGGGAGATTATACGGGGGCAGCGGCAGGGACGGGGCCTGTGTTGCTATACAGACTGCATTAAACAGCCTCTGCAGAATGATGGCCCCGTACACGCCTTACTTTGCCGAAGAAATCTGGTCGGCAGCGTTTGAGGGCTCGGTCCATAAACAGCATTGGGTTGATTTCTCTTATACAGATCCACAGGCACTCGCTGATGGGCAGATGCTTGTTCGGATTGTTAATGAGGTCCGAAGATACAAACATGACAAGAATCTTGCGTTAAATGCCCCTCTCGGGACAGTAACAGTATATGCAACGGACCTGATCGACGATGCAGGCGATGGAAGTCTGGCCCTGAACTGTACACTGAAGTACATGGCAGGAAAGCCTGAACTCAGGCAGGTTACCACTGGTGTCTCCTTCAACATGGGAATCATTGGTCCGGCACTCCGTGGTCAGGCGAAGGGTTTCATGCAGGCAATCGAAGCACTGCCAAAGGATCAACTAGGTGTGCTGCCAAAGTCCATTATGGTGGGAGGAGAAGAGATAGCAGTACCTGAGGGATCAGTAATCCCCAAGATGTCCTACACTGTAGCTGGTGCAGCAGTTGAGATTATTACAGCCCAGGATGACCTTATTATAACCGTTGAACAGAAAGAGTAACCAGAATTTATATCAATCGATATCTCAACATTTTTTCAGATCAAATTTAACACATTAGACAATAGAACAAGAAAAATTTGATGGAATGTTGTGGTTTTTATGATGATCTGGAAAAATAACATGATTTCTTTTTTTAAAACTCATGCACAAGCACTGCTGGCAGGGTATTTAGGTATCTGTTGTGCTATCGGGCTTTTCTATAAATTTATAATTGCAGTTTTCCAGCCCCTGACATCAGATACTGTTTTGCCCGGAATTATTGCAATGGAGATGTGGCGACATCAGAATGGATTGTTGCAGGATATGGTGCTCCCCGCTCCTGATCCAAACGTCATTGAAGATATATGTTTTTACCTCATCCCCCAAATTTTGTCAAATTTCAATCCTCTGGCTCTAAAAGTATCAGGATTTTTTATTTTTATCTGCATCATTCTGATCTTCTCGCTTATCCTCTATTCATATGTAAAAAATAAAATCGCGATATTGGTATTCATAGCATTAATGGTCTCCTCATGTCCTTCTCAAGCGATTCGGGATTCCACGTATTATTATGCAAGTAAATTTCTTTTACCGGTTTTCCATAACTCCACAGTTTTTTTCTTTGGAATCCTGGTATATCTTACCTTTACAAAAAAATGGGATTCATTCCCAAGAATAATAGTCCCAATCAGTATTTTGGCACTTGTTACCCTTTCAGACTCATTACTGGTTATCTGGTTTGTAGCACCGTTGGTTGTAATGTATTTCTTCTCATGGAATACCAGGTTTCAACCTAGAACTTTATTCGTGGGTGTCTGCGTTTTAGTCTCAATAATTACCCATTTTATTAAATATTTCAACCCTATGCTCTATGAGTATGCAGATTTCTCGTTTAAATTATTTTCACGAACAGAAGGGGATTTTGCTAAATTTACTCTCCTTTTTCAGACATATCTGGTACCTGATTTTTTCTATTCCACTCTTATTCCGGGAATCATAATCATTACCACAATTGTTGGAATTTTGCTTATACTTGCATTATTTGTAAAAAGATCAAATTTTCAAAACGATGAAAAAGGGTTGGTAACCTTTTTCATCTCATCAATTATTTGTACAATGGTCATAATCATCCTGTTTTCAGAGATGGATGCATGGCCGTACATAAGTCAGATCCCAATACTCCTATATATCATTGCAGTTCTGCTAATTTTCAAATTTAATACTCAAATACACATTATGCAGCTGCTTTTGCTTATCCTGATTACCCTTAATCTGGTAATGCTCACAGGCCTTGTACTCACAATTCCTGCTACACCAAATGAAAATCAGTACTCCTTAATTCAAACAATGGAGGATAATGGTATCACCCATGCTTTTTCGAACTTCTGGGATGCCAATCTCATCACCTATCTCTCTAATGAGCGTGTAAAGGTGAGGGCTGTTGAATATGTGGGAGTTCTAACACCCTTCATTGATCTCTCAAATATTCAATGGTTTGAAAACCAAAGACTATCAGAAAGGCCATTGACATTAATTGTCCGAAGTGATGATAATGTAAACTTCTATTCATTCGTTGCTTCACATCCCCCTGATCGTTTCAATGACTTACAATATTACTCAGTTCTTCAGTACGACTCGCTGAACAGTACTTCTATCAGTGAAGTTCCAAATAACTGGCGAGAAAAACTTGGAACAGTAAGCATTGGATTTTCAAGAATCTTTGAAAAATTCCATTTGCTAACAAGTTCTTAAAACATTTTTTTGGGTCACTACAGAATTATCCTGCCATCCTCTTCACTTTGCAGCGTTTTAAGGGTGATCCCAACACTTGCATCGGAACAATATATTGCTATAAATAACGTATCTCTTGTAACGACGATAGATATGCCAGAACCGACACCCAGTAGTCATTTCTCTCATTTAGTCGAGAGAAGTTCGTTCATTATTCTGCTTTGTCTCTTTGGGGTCATTGCAGGTATCAGAATCCTGTTATCAGGATTGATAGTAAGCCCACAGATCTTCGCAGACGAACTAGCGTATGATACCATTGCAAGAGAAATCTATAACGGGGTTTTGCTCACTTCTCATATTCAATATCCCGAAGGGCCCTTCTCACCCGGATATTCATTTATTGCCAGCCTCGCATATTTCTTCAGTCCGGATAAGTATGTTGTATACCATTATATGCTGGGTATCAATGCCATATTGACAACAAGTATTATTTTCCCTGCATATTACCTTCTAAAATCAGTAACGTCAAAAGGAATTGCATTTTCAGGTTCGGTGATTGTTGCACTCCTTCCTGCAGTTACCATGAATACATATGTCCTCATGAGTGAGGCTCTGTTCATTCCCCTGACTCTTTTTTCAGTCTTGTTTGTAAAAGAATCTCTGTCAACAGATAAACCAGGATTCTGGGATATTCTTGCAGGATTATCAATTTTCCTTCTCTACTTCACCCGTGCAACCGGTATCTCCATGATCATAGCTCTGGTGTTGACACTAGGCTGGATGTTTAAGACTGGACATTTTCAATTTACAGAGGCGATTAAGAAAAAAATAATTTTTATTGTAGGTCCAGGATTGTTGCTTTTCCTGATCTGGGTTTTCGATCAGTTATTGATGAAAGGTTCGCTTCCATCAGGATATAGTACTGATTACTACATTACTCTGATAACCGAGGTTTTGACCCGTGATCCCGGCCACCTGGTATACGTCTTTATGCAACATATTGACTACCTTCTGCTTGGTTCATTCATTATATTCCCTATATTAGCAATTATTGCAGGATACTCACTCATTAGACCGATATTCCAAATTGATTCACCAGGGCAGCAGGAGCCAGACGCAGGTAAAGGGAGTATACCAGTTCTTCTTTATTGTTCTATCTTCTCAATTATCTTGTTCTTATTCACGTTAGCCCATATGTGCAATCTTTCATATGAATACTCAATCTGTGGAAGATATGTTGATGCTATCATACCCCTCATTATCATTGGAGGGATCATCGGACTCACCCGACTAACTCAAGCCGGAGATTTTTTAAATTACCTGAAACCTGCTCTTGTTTACCTTATTATCACCGTCATTATTACTTGGGCAGTAATGCTTCCCTTCGCTCACCAACCAAACAATAATGCAGCCATATTTTATCTTTATTCCCTGATTGCTGGAAATATGATTGCCATACTCACTTTAGGTATTGGTGGGCTTTTAATTATTCTCTGTGCAGGTGTCATTAAATTCCAAAAGGGGATTATTCCGTTTCTTATGCTGATAATTCTGCTTACTCTTTTCAGTTCTTTTGTAATTACAACTTGGGAAATACAGTCTGCCAGAAGTTTCGGAGCCCCGCTTCCCTTATGCCAGGCAATTAATAATCTCCCAGGTGAGGATATGAGTATCCTTTGGGATACTTCATCAGAGACGGATGGATGGGATCAGATGGTATATTTCACCCTCAAGTTCTGGCTAGGGGACAGGGTATCAGAATTGGATCAAAAAACCCAGCCAACCGGAAAGGCATGGCTGGTCACGAAGGCAAAAAAAGGGGAGCCGGTATTAATATCCGGTGATTATCGCGTTATTCCGTATCAGGTTAGGGGAGTTTCTTCCCAAGTACCCTCTTCCTGATTTCAGCAGTAACAAAATTCAGGATAACTTCAGGAGCAAGTGCCCCATCAACAATCACAAATCGCCATGGCTCTGCCCTTGCACGTGAAAGATAATTTTCCTGAACCCGAGCAAGAACATCTGCCTTCTCAAAATGTTCTGCAGATATTCTGTTCTTTGTCCTCCCAAGGGCGGTATCCACTGACAGAACCAGAAGAAATGTGAGATCCGGGATGACCGTCCAGCCATTATGCACAGAATAAAGCCACCCCGCAGGATCAGAAAGACAACCCGAAAGCGAAACTTCCTGGTAGGCAAATCTGCTGTCAATATACCGGTCCGAAATTACTAGTCTTCCTTCTGACAGAGCAGGCCTGACTACTTCACGGAGATGGGCTGCATGATCAGCCACAAAGAGGAGGGCTTCTGCAATCGGATCTGCCTGTTCTGCAATTGCACGCCGTACCTGATCACCAATCCAGGTAGCACCAGGTTCCCGTGTCATCACTGGAAAAAGATCGCTTAGACTGACGGCGAGTGCCTCATGAAGGCTGCTTTTTCCACATCCATCAATTCCTTCGAGTGTAATCAGCACAGGCATCCTTCCCGTATCATAATAAGCGGGATAGCCCCGCTATGAAGAGCAGTCGCAATGATGGCACCATCAAACCCACAACTGGCAAGAAGGGTAAGATCCTCCATACCTGAAACACCACCTCCCCAGAAAAGACGGCCCTGATATGCAACCCTAAAACGTTCAAGGGTTGGGCGATCGAGCCCACGCCTTGTTCCCACACCCCCTATATCAAGAAGGATACACCCGTCAAATGACCAGGATTTTGCAGCATCAAGAATTTGAGCAGGATCTTCTCCACCGGGAACTACAAGCCCTTCTTTCATATCTACCGAGAGAAATCCTCCTCTGAATGCAGAGAGATCAGATCCTACAGTTTCGGTCCCAACGATGTTTTTCACTCCAGGACAGTCCAACATATCGTCAGGAGATCGGCACCCCCGATCGAGATAGAGGGAATCCACCAGTCCTGCCAGATCCGGTATAAGAAGATCATGGTTACCGGCATCAGTGATCCGATCAAGGTCAGCGATGTACAGATACCGCGGTCTAATTTCCTGCAGATAGCGTATCGGTTCGGCAGTTGAGGCAAGAGGGGTCTGAACGGGCCTGTACTCGTCCCGTCTGCCACTCTTTCCATGGACGATTTTGCCACTTTTCAAGTCTGCTGCAAGGATTAGGTCCATATCAAACGTAATCACTATTTAGATACCAGTTGCATAAAATGTATGCAGTTATTAGTCAGCCCGGCCAGCATAGAAGAAGCCAAAATGGCCCTTGCTGCCGATATTGTTGACGTAAAACGCCCTGAGGAGGGATCGCTCGGTGCTTCTTTTCCCTGGATAATCCGGGCAATCAAGGACCTCACCCATAAACCGGTCAGTGCAGCAATAGGCGATTTTGATTATAAACCAGGAGGAGCTGCGCTTACTGCTCTTGGTGCTGCTGCGGCAGGTGCTGATTACATTAAGATAGGCCTGATGTTTGACGGGAAAGAAGAAGCCCGCGAATTGATAAAAGCAGTTGTAAGAGCAGTGAAAGATACCTATCCCGAGAAAACTGTTGTTATTGCTGCATACTCAGACTGGAAACGTCTTGAGACTCTTTCTCCATTCGACCTGGTTCCCATCGCAGCAGATGCAGGAGCAGATGTTTCCATGGTTGATACCGGGATTAAAGATGGAAAATCAACCTTTGAATTCATGAATGAAGCAGATCTGACCAGGTTTACCATTATGAACCGTGAGCACGGGATGAAGACTGCTCTCGCCGGATCACTCAAATTCGAAGACCTTGATACCCTCAAACGGATCAACCCGGATATTATTGGAGTGAGGGGGATGGTCTGTGGCGGTGACCGAAGGTCAACTGTCAGAGAAGAATTGGTTATGAAAGCTGTCAGTATGGTTCACTGAAAATGTATCTTGAAAAACTAGACGCCCCAAAAGGACTCACGTTCGACGATGTTCTGCTCGAGCCTGCAGCATCTGAGGTTGAACCTGATCAGACATCGGTCAGTACGAGATTCTCACGCAATATTTCTCTCAACATTCCACTCGTGAGTGCTGCAATGGATACAGTCAGCACCTCGACAATGGCCATCGCACTGGCCCGTGCAGGTGGGATATCAGTCATCCACCGGAATATGTCGGCAGAACAGGAAGTTGAAGAGGTCAAGGCCGTCAAGAGGGAAGCAGAGATCATCGAACGGGATGTACTGACTGTCGGACCGGGGGTTACAGTTACCGAGGTGGAACGTCTTATGATGCTCCACGGAATCGGAGGGGTCCCTGTTGTCGATGATGGCAAGGTTATCGGTATTGTAAGCCGCCGTGACATCAGGGCGATTGCAAGCCGTCGAGGTTCGGAGAAGGTTTCCTCTATCATGACTCACGAGCCTCTGGTCGCAACCGAAGAGATCACGCTTGACGAGGCTTTTGATCTGATGTATTCCCGTAAGGTTGAACGGCTCCCGGTTGTTGGCAAAGATAAGAGTCTTATAGGGATCATCTCAATGCAGGAACTTCTGGAGAAGAGCCAGTTCCCTGGAGCTGTACGAGATGATAACGGTAACCTCAGGGTTGCAGCAGCAGTGGGACCCTTTGATCAAAACAGAGCATCAATGTTAGCAGATGCGGGCGTTGATGCAATCGTTGTGGACTGTGCACATGGACACAACCTGAATGTGGTAAAGGGTGTTAAAGATATCAAAGCAAGCCTTTCATGCGACGTGGTCGCAGGCAATATCGCTACCAGATCAGCCGCAGAGGCTCTTACTGATACTATCGACGGACTAAAGGTTGGAATCGGCCCGGGTTCCATCTGTACGACGCGGGTGGTCGCAGGTGTGGGCGTTCCGCAAATTACTGCAATTGCCCAGGTTGCCGAGATTGCCGCACCTGCCGGTGTCCCGGTTATCGCAGACGGTGGTATCAGGTACAGCGGAGATGTTGCCAAGGCTATAGCAGCAGGGGCAGACTCGGTGATGATGGGCAACATGTTTGCCGGCACCGATGAAGCACCCGGCTCATTAGTCACAATTCAGGGACGCAAATATAAGCAATATAGAGGTATGGGATCGCTTGGTGTGATGAGCAGCGGAGTCTCCAGTGACCGGTACTTCCAGAAGAAGGAGATAGGACGGACAAAGTTCGTGCCTGAGGGGGTTGAAGGTGTCACTCCTTACGTAGGTCCTGTTCAGGAGGTTATCTACCAGATGATTGGCGGGCTCAAGTCGGCGATGGGATACACCGGCTCGGCAAACATTCAGGAGATGCACGAAAAGACGAAATTTATCAGGATCACCCAGGCAGGGTACCTCGAGAGCCACCCCCACAATATCACAATTACTGATGAGGCTCCAAACTACCGCATCTGATCAGATCCCCACATTCTTTTTATTAGAGTATCACTAACTATACGTTAGTGAGTGAAGACCAGGCAGAACTCTCCCTGCTGCTGGATATTCTGGGAAATCGGAATCGCAGGCGCATTATAGATTTAATCAGAGATAAGCCCTGCTTTGTCACTGAGATATCAGAAAAACTTATGATATCACCCAAGGCTGTGATAGATCATCTCCAGATGCTTGAAGAGGCCAGTATCCTCTCGTTCAGACATGATGAAAAACGGAGGAAGTATTACTATCTGGCACATGATATCAATATTCAGGTACATCTCGACAGAGAGCAGGGTCTCATCCCCCTCGTCCTAAGCGAGGATCAGAAGTTTATCATCTCCTTACTCAAACTCTGGCAGATGATCTCTTCAAGGCAGCAACTTACATTGCGGCTGGAAGAACTGGAACGGGAGATCGACCAGCAGATTAGTGAAGCACTCAGACAGGGTCGTCTTGCCGGGAATGGAGATACCGGGCTTATGGTCGCGGTGGCACTTGCCCATGGCGCACGGACCATAGAGGAGATATCACATCTGACAGATCTCGATGCCTCTACCGTGGAAGAAGTCATAGAAGCGCTTGTTGAACAGGGAATCGCATGCAGAACAGGATCGAGTTATCGACTGAGAGGAAATTATGCCGAACAACCCTTATGATGACCTGATGAAAAACCTTGCCCGGTTGATCGAGCAGGTCACAGGTCTCGACCAGAATATGCGCTACCCCGGAGACAATGAGTTTGAAGCACCCCATATCATCGGGTGTGCCATCATCACCAGCGGATCTACTGATCAGGAGATCCCACTCAGAAAGCCGTTCGAAGTAGGGTACGAGATTGTGGATGCAGATGAGGTTGCATTCCTGACCATCGCACTCCCATCATCACTCTCTGCACTTCCAGAGATAGAATTTGATTTGGATAAGGTATTTATCACTGCAGGAGGAGCCCGGGCACCAATTGACCTATCATTTCAGATCATCCCTGAATCATGTACTTATACCATCATGAACGGGGTTGTGGATATCACTCTCACAAAGGCTGTTATCCCAGCGGATATCACCGAATAATCTATTTTTCCTTGACACCTGCCTCGAGAGAACTCATCTGTTATCAACAGAGAAAGCATACAACTCACTCATGATAGTGGTGGTCGGTGGAGGACCGGCTGGAAGGTATGCAGCCATGCAACTTGCCGGGGCAGGCAAAGAAGTCCTGCTTGTTGACAAACGCAGTGATGGTCTTGGAGGCCAGTGTCTCCATCAGGGCTGCATGGTCATCTGTGCCCTCAATGATGTCGCAAGGACCATGGAGCATCAGGAGATGCTTTTCAGGTCTGGTATTATCGCAACAAGCCCTGTGCCAGATTACACCGCCCTTATTGCAAAGATGAGGGAGATCATCGAAACAATCGCCGGCATTATTGCTAAAGAGACCAGCACTGCAGGAGTGAAGGTTGTAAAAGCTGAAGCACACATTGACGGCCGGACAGTAATCATCAATGATGAACGATTTCAACCTGAAGCCATAATCATCGCAACCGGCACACACCCACGAAGACTCAATGTCCCTGGAAAGGATCTCCCGGGAGTTATGACCGCACACACGTTCTTCTCTCTTCCCTCCCTTCCCAGGGAACTGGTCATCATCGGCGGCGGTGTCATCGCTGCAGAGATCGCATACATATACTCTCTCCTTGGATCAGCTGTTACCATTCTCGCCAGGAGCACACTGCTCAAAGAATTCCCTGAAGTCCTGGCACATGAAGCAAAAAAAGAACTCCATCGGGTCACCATCCAAGAACAGGTAGTAGTGTCCAGGATTGTTGGGGATGATCATGTTTCAGGAGTTGAGATCAAAACATCAGATGGCTTCAGGATCATCAAGGCTGACACCGTACTTGTGGCTGCAGGAACAGAGGCAGAAATTCGTACAATCACAGGTATTCCACTCACTCCAGGCGGGTTCATCAGAATAAATGAACGGATGGAAACAGAAATTCCAGGAGTATATGCTGTTGGAGATGTGACAGGAACCTCGTCGCTGACCCCGGTTGCACGCTGGCAGGGACGTACCGCTGCTGATGTCATACTCGGAGGAGAGCCACCATCACCATTACTTACCGTGCCACAGGCGATAAAATTAAGAAACGATCTCGCCTTTTGCAATCACCATGATCAGGGAGGTATGAAGGTGACCATGACATCACCTGCAGGACCAGGGAGTTTCTGGGCGGTTCCGGAGCGGGCCACCGGAAAAGCATCGATGACTACAGACCCTGATTCTGGTGAAATTATCGGGATGTTTGAAGCCTCCCCATATGCATCGGTGATCGCAGCGTACCACGCCCTCCTAATCAACACGGGCATCTCTATCGATGTAATGAAGCAGTTTATCGAGGTTCACCCGTCAGCAGACGCAACAGGCTGGATAGGCAGATATCTTGCTGAGAAGATCGATAAGAAAAAACAGATTAGATCCCTATAGGGTCAGGAGACCAGAGCCTGGTGTTCAGCGGTCACCTTTGGTGACTCAAATGAAGTGACTGGAACCTTTTTTCCTTTATATTCGGTGAATTGATGGAGACTGACTGTCAGATCCCTGGTAAAGGCAAAGTAGCCGATCTGGGTGTTTCTGCAGAGTTTCATTGCCATGTCCATGAGTCCACGGGGATCAGGACGTGCTTCTCCGAGCCAGATATGAAAGATATTCCCGCCATCAACTATCGGGAAGAAGACATGCTCGAGTTCGGCCCGCCGTGCCAGAGAGATATCTGCTCCTGGGGCAACATGAGTACCATTGGTGTAGTACACTGGAAGATCGCGTGTATCACCCAGATGATCCAGGGCATATCCAAGGTTGCCCTTGATAACCAGTTTTGCGTGATCCTCAAACTCACGACTGAGAAGATCAGAGATCGCAAAACGTTGTCCGGTTGTCTCGGCCGGGGTTCGGGCAAGAGCAATGGTCATCCCGTGCTTTGCAGTGATCTCACGGGCATAGAGTTCCATTTCAGTCATAGCCCGCACCGCAAGCCTGAATGCATCATCACTCTCATGAAGCTGTGAGCCGGTAAAATGCTGCACCATCTCGTTCAGGCCCACAACACCGATGGTGAAGACCAAGCCATCAAAGTCCACAGCCATAGCACCTCTCTCACCTGTGATCGGATCACGGGGTCGCTGCATGGCAAAGGGCATCCGCCCATTCCTGCCGATGAGATCCATCCACCTGACTTTGATCCTGAAAACCTCGACGGCAACATCCATCAGGGCTTTCAACTCAGCAAAGAGGCGATCTTCATCACCACCTGCCTTGTAGGATGCCCTTGGGCAATTGAGCGAGACGACGCCCCATGAACCCATTGAGAAGTGCATCCCATCCTCGAAGTAGAGCTTTCGATCAAAATCCTTGTCCTGATCTGCAACTGTTGAGAACTGGTACGCACAGCACTGGTAGCATGAGATCCCTTCTCCAGCTCCCCGGTAAGCTGGAAGCTGGTTGTCATAGTATGGCGTACCGAACTTTGATGCGAGCTCGAATGTGAGCAGGTAGAGATCTGTATAGGTCGGAAGATCAGGATGAGCACTGTTATACTGCTCATCCTCCTGCATAAAGTCAGGCTCGATGCTGATCTCCGGTTTTGGGAAGTTGAATGGTTTTCCCCAATAATCCCCTTCCAGCATCACTTCCATGAGTGCCTTAAAGAGGAGACGAACCTCACGTTCAAACTCACCATAAGTCCGAAGAGGGGCTTGTTTCCCATTCCAGACCCGGCCATTGTATACACAGGGTTTGTCTCTCCATAGCCGTGGTACACCGGGTGAAAGTTGCACAGATGAAAAGACCAGCTGACCACCACGAGCGACCATCATCTGGGTCATCTCGTAGACAAACATCTGCATGAGCTGCTTCATCCCCTCGTAATCCATCCGTTCAAAGAATGGTGCTAAAAACGTCAGGAAGTTATAGTAGCCCTGCCCACCTGCAAAGTTTGTCTGTGCTGACCCGAGTGCTTTTACTGCATGAAGCACGGCAACTTCAGCACGCTTCGCCGGCCCTGCAACAGATGCCTTGGTACCATTTCCGTCAGGCATCAAGCCATAGTACAGGAAATATCTGAGATCCCAGTCCTGACAAAACGGTCTGCTACCAAAGTACTCCAGATCATGGATATGGAGATCCCCACAGAGATGCCGATCTGCAAGATGAGGGGGAAGCTGGAGCAGGTACTGTTCCTTGCTAATCTTATCAGCTTTCTTTTTATGCGAGGTCTCTGCATTTTCCTGCAGATTCGCATTATCTTTAGCCTCAAATCCCCGCCCGACATCTATGAGATGGGCATCGTACACCGGGGTTCCTACCCTTGTACAGACATTGCGATACTGAACCATACCGCGTTCCAGGAGGACAATATTCATGACCTCCCTGATCAACGGCCCGGATAAACTCTTGAGACCCAGCTTTCGGATACGGTCCTCAACTTCCCTGGCAATCTCACGGGCACACTCCTCGTCTGCCCCTTCGTACCCGTAAAAAGTCTCGACCAGCCGTGTCTCCTTGACGATCTGCTTCGCTATCTTTTCCCGGTCCCATTCCAGAATATGTCCGTCACTAGTCCTGACGGATGGCATCGCCGGAATCGAGAGACCATCAAGTGTAACCTGTTTTGATATGCGTCCCATGCCGCCTTCCTACTGAAGAGCTGCAATGGCACTCTCGTTCACGGTATCGGATCCCCCGAAAAGTTCCTTACTTGTAAGAAACTTCTTCCCCATCTGAAGGACCGGCGCCTCCTGAACAAAAACGCCATTCACCCGAAGCTCAGTCAATGAAGCGGCTGATGACATGTCTGCTATGCTGAACCGAATGCCCTGCGACTCAAGATACTCTTTGAGTATCTCACATCGCGGACAAAATTCTAGGGTATAAACGATGAAGCCTGCCCCGTCTTTCATGTGACCCCTGTATCATATGATAGCATCAGCAACCGTATATTTTGTTGCCTAGCAGGGGGGTGACAGAAGAAATAGAGCAACCAGACTGTCTCCGTTCTCTTTATGCACAATGCACTCAGATTTTTAAACATAATGGTACGGCTGTTTATTGCGATAGAAATCCCTGAAGAGATCAAGAGCCAGTACGCAGAGGCACAGGAGATGATTCGCTCAAGCCGTGCACGACTCACAATGGTGCAGCCCGGCGATATGCACATCACACTCAAGTTTATCGGGGAGGTAGAGGGATCACGCCTACCTTCGATCATTGCTGCCCTACAAACAGTGTCCGGTGCGCCATTCATCCTTGACCTGGGATCGATCACTCTGAATAGTCCACGATCACCCAGAGTTGTCTGGGGTGACGTCCATGATCCGGGAGCCTGCAGCACTCTTCCAAAAACCATTGAAAAAACCCTGGAGCCTCTTGGTATTCCTGTAGAAGGGCGACGGTTCAGACCCCATATTACACTGGCACGAATCAGGCAGTTTCATCCAGATATTTTTCAAGAGGTCGCAGAAATCAGCAGTTCATGCACAGGCTCATTTTCTGTTGACAGGTTTGTTCTCAAGAAGAGCGAACTAACGCCACAGGGACCGATGTATTCTGATCTGCTGGAGGTTGGGTTGTGAGCGATCAAACGAAACGAACATCTCTTGAAGAGGAAGTACTCAAAGAGATCCGCCCGACTACTGAGGACCTGGATCAGATGTATGCTCTTGCAGATCTCCTCATCGGAGAGATAAACACCGGAGGCAGAGCTACCGGAATGCTGGTCGGATCGGTGGCACGAAGAACCTGTGTCAGAGGTGACCGGGACCTTGATATCTTCATGCTCTTTGACCCGGATCTTCCTCGTGAAGAACTTGAACGAGAAGGACTCTCTCTCGCTCACTCGATCGCAAGCCGCCATGCTGAACAGGCTGTAGAGAAGTATGCAGAGCATCCGTATGTCAATGCCACCATCAGAGGGATGGATATTGATCTCGTCCCCTGCTACCAGGTGGCCTCTGCCACAGGAATACAGAGTGCCGTGGATAGAACACCATTTCACAACAGGTACATCTCTGCAAGGATAGGGCCATTTACAGATGATGTCCTTCTCCTCAAACAGTTTGTCAAAGCCGGTGGGGTATATGGATCTGACCAGATGACTGAGGGGTTTGCAGGGTATCTCTGCGAACTCCTCACGCTTCACTATGGTGGGTTTATAAACCTCATAACAGCAGGTGCAAACTGGCGTCCCGGACTTGTGATCGATATTGAAAAGCATCAGGCAAAGGAATTTGACGATCCACTGGTAGTTATCGACCCGGTTGATCCAAAACGCAATGTATCAGCGTCAGTATCCCTCACAAAACTTCTTGAATTCAGTGAACTCTGCAGGGGATACCTTGAGTCTCCCTCAAGGTGGTTCTTTTACCGGCCACCGGTATGCATCATGACCAGAGAAGAAGCAGAGGCAGAACTCTCGCGAAGAGGATCGTATCTCTATGCAATCATGCTGCCAACTCCACCTCTGATCGAGGACATCGTGGTTCCCCAACTTAGAAAGAGCATGCAGACCCTGACCGAACTCTTAGAACGGCACGAATTTGTCGTGGCACGGGCAGATGCAGAAATGTTACAGGACAGGTCGATGATCCTCTATGAACTTCTGGTTGACACCCTGCCAGCGGTTAGATATCACGCCGGTCCGCCAGCTAATTCCTCATCCAATGCCAGAAAGTTCCTTGATAAGTATATATACGACGCTGCAATATTTGCCGGTCCGTTTATCAAGGACGGACGTTATGGGGTTGAGATTCAACGAAAATTCAGGACCGTTCGAGAACTCTTCTCCTCAAAAGATATCTTCCAGACAGCTCTTGGTAAACATGTGAAGCTCGCCATGGAAGAGGAGTACACAATCCTATCAGGGATGGAGTGCTGGGCGCAGGGGTTTGAGATCTTCGTGAGCGACTTTTTGATGAAGCGTTCTCCGCTTGTCAGGATTCGCAGGATGGAAGAGCAACAGAGGATTAACTGAGTTTGAGAATACACAAATCCTGGCATTGGAAACTATTTACCTGTCAGGACCTAATCTCGTCCAAGATATGACCGCCTCCACACTGAGGTACATCCCGTTAGTGCTGCTGATCCTGCTGATACTCGTCCAGCCTCTTGAGGCTACCACAGCGCAGGAGTGGTTCACGAGTGGGAATGCACTCTATAGTCAACAGCGATACTCGGAGGCGATCGATGCATTCACTCACGTTATCGAGGCTGACCCTGGAAATGCTGCGGCGTGGTATAACAAAGGGGTTGCACTCTTCAAACTCGGGGAAGCTGATGAGGCAATTGCTGCGTACGAGGTTGCCATTGGTATAGACCCGCGGAACCCGGACTATTGGTACAATAAAGGCAATGCACTATACAGCAAAAACCTGCTTACCTCTGCATTCACAGCATACGATGTAGCCATTCAGTTAGACCCATCAGATGTACAGGCGTGGATGGCAAAAGGGAATGTACTCTCAGACCTCCAGCAGTATGATGAGGCTATTAGAGCATTCGAGGCTGCAATCCAGATGGACCCCGAGAATGCAGAAGCGATTTTTGCAACAGGGAATGCCCAGTACAGTAAAGGTGCGTATGCCGACGCGATAAAGTCATACGCGGTAGCACTACAACACGACAGTAAAGACAGCAAAGCGTGGTATAACAAAGGTAACGCCCAGTATAATCTTGGTCAACTCGATGATGCACTGAAGAGTTATGAGATGGCTCTTGCCTTTAATCCAAAAGACGGAGTGGCCTTCACCAATAAAGGACTTACCCTTGCAGACCTCGGAAGGTATGATGAGGCTGTTGACGCGTACAAAGGTGCCATAGCACTGAACAGTTCTGATCTGAAAGCATGGAAGAGTCTCGGTCATGTCTATGTCAGCCAGAAACGGTATGATGATGCAGTGCAGGCATATCAGCAGGCATTACGACTCGATAAGACAGATCCAGATACCTGGACCAGTATTGGTGATGTATGGATGGAGGAGCGCAGATTAGACGAAGCCCTGGCCGCATACGAACAGGCGGTGGGACTTGCCGGGTCTGATCCAGCAACATGGGCAGGGAAAGGGAAAGCACTTCATGCATTGGGAAGAGACGGCGAAGCCCTTGCATCATATGAGATCGCAATCTCGCTCAAACCTCAGTCTGCACAGGCCTGGGTTGGTAAAGCAGACTCTCTTTCAGGTCTCAACCGTACCAGTGAAGCAGATACTGCATACGAGGTTGCACTTCAGCTCGATCCGAAGGTTTCAGGTGTTTGGGCAGGAAAGAGCAAGAACCAGGTAGAGATGGGTGATACCACCGGCGCCCTGCAGTCAATTGACCTTGCACTCATGTCAAGTCCAGATGATCAGAGACTGATCATCCAGAAGGCAAAGACACTTGCAGGTATGGGACGCGGCAGCGAGGCACTTGAGTTTATTGACAAGTCCCTTCAGAACATGAGCGGATCACTTCCGATCCTAGATGAGAAAGCACGTATCCTAATCAGGGACGGAAGAAGTGCAGACGCAGAACTAGCATACAAACCGGTCCTGAATGGAACTAGTGATGATGCACGGGTACTCGAGCATATGGGTGATGTCTTCGGAGCAGCAGGTCAGAAGAGCATTGCCGAACGTGCGTACAAAGGAGCACTTGCAATAAACCCGAACATGACCCTGGTCACAGCAAAACTGGACGCTCTTGATCAACAGGCAAAGAAGACTCCAGTGCCCCTGATCCTTATCATAGCTGCAGTCCCCCTGGGTTATTTTCTGGCAAGAAGGCAGAGATAATAAAATCCAGATGAGATCAGGAAACCTGTTTTTTTCAGGTTTCATTGCTTTTCTGTTGAACTGATGTCAGACTCACCTGATCAGTGATAGACAAATACCTTGCAAGGAGCCGGTCCCACGACGGGGTGATGAACGCCTCATCATGATAATACTGATAGAATCCTGAATTGAGCTGAACTGGTGAAAGGATGGCGAGGCCATTTGCTCCTGGAACACGATCATCGTGCCCAGATATAAGGACCATCTTTTTTGTTGCATCGATCAGATCGCCTGACGGACCAGCAAAGCCCGGGTCCATGCTGCTTACTTCCCTCGCAAACCCGATGAGATCCATGGTTGCGGGGTCGAGCACGCCTTCTGCCGTAAGCCCGAACTGTTGAGTTTTCTGAAATGCTTGTGAGAGGGACAAGTACCCTTCAGGGGTATCAAGAAGTGGGAAAAGAAGTTTAGAGGTGCGATCAAGAGCAGCCGTAACCACCCCGGCTTCTTCCAGATCAAGAACAGAAAGTGTCTTTCCCGGAGCCTTATTTGAGAGGTATGTATCCAGAAGTGAACGCCCGATATCAGAGATCGGAGTATCAGGATTCTTTGCAAGATCAGAGATGAAAGAGTCATACCGCCAGCCCTCTGCAGGTTCTGACTCCTCACTCGCGATCATATACTGAGAATATCCGGACAAATGAGATGCAACCTCAAGGGTACTCATCAGACAGGTATCAAGTCCGATGACCTCTACATTGAATCCACCAGTTTCCAATCCATCGACCAGTTCTGCTATTGTAAGCGGATCCTCCTTGTGATTCTGATCAAAGAGCATCCCTGTATATGCCTCACCATGACCGATCAGGATTAAAAAGACCCTGTCATACCGGTATCCTGAGCGAATTGTGGAGAGAAAAGTGCCTAACGTGCTTGCATTACCCATACTGACATCGGGATACCATGCAATCGCATCAGACTTGTTCCCTATTTCTTTGTCATTGAGATCGTGAGCGAGACCGGATCTGTTGGCGATAGTCATGCCCTGCCAGCCTGATTTCTTTGATCCGCCATACGCTACCAGGAGTTCGAGGGTCTGGGGAGAGGTATTTGCAGATCCTGCAACCATCTGGGCGATGTCTTCAGTGATCAGCCCGTAATCGGTCTCTAGACTCCCGCCAGCTGCATACACTGCCACTAGTACCTTTCCGGTCTGCATCTCACCTGTTGTAGGAACAGAAAACAGGATGAGTATCAGAAAAGCGACTGTAATTGAAGGCCTTTCGATTCGTATCAGATAGGGTATCCCGGAAAGCACGGTCAGACCTCACGAGAGAATACTGCCGCAGCAACTCCAAGCAGAGGGGCATTTCCTCCCAGAGGACTGATAACAATTTCTGGAGTTTTGAGGTATGAATCGAGGTACTTTATTGCAGAGTTGACAATGATTTCACGGTGAGCTGTGACAATCGGACCGTCCAGGATGATGATTTCAGGGTCATACGCAACAATCACTGTCGAGAGCCCCCGGCTGTTTACCATAGCCAGAACATCGGAAAACTCCAAGGCAACAGGGTCCCCCTGCGAAGCAGCATTTAGAACCTCCTTAGCAGTTTTGAGACGAGATACGTGACCATGGAATCTACACCAGGTCTGAAAAAACCGTGGAATACCCCGACCGGAGGCGCAACCTTCCCAGTGTCCAAAGCACCCGCATGAACATCTTTGTGAATACTTTGATTCAACTGTAAAGTGCCCGATCTCTCCCGCATTTCCTTCCCTTCCAAGCAGAACTTCTCCATTGGTATACACTCCTCCTCCGATGCCAGTAGAGATGGTGATATACACAACATGCTGATACTCTCTACCTCCACCGACAAACACCTCACCGAGCACGGCGGCACGACAGTCATTTAAGAGGGTAACAGGGAGCCCAAAAACTTTTTTGAGAGGAGAGATGATTGGAACCTGATCAAATGGCATATTAGGAGGGGTCACGATGCAACCTGTTTTTATATCAACCGGACCTGCAACCGAGACACCGATTCCACATAATCCAGAGGGTGATATGCCTGCAAGACATGAAAGGGAGGCACCGACCCGTGCAGAAACTTCATCAGGATCAGTTCCAGCCGGGGTTTTAAACCGTTCCATCGATAGGATCAGCCCATCCTCCCTGACCAGAGCCACCCTGGTGTTCGTACCCCCGATGTCTGCGACTCCTGCCACCCTCATTTGTATAACAGCCTCAGTGCTGCAGGAATAAAAGCGTCTCTAAAACCCCGACACAGGGAAATAACCTATATTATGAACCACAAACACTGAACTGTTTTTCAGGAGGATATGATGGAAGGCATATATACGTCATTCTTCACTGACATCGTGGTTATCTTTATCCTCTCGGTATTTCTGCTGCTCGTCCTGTACCGAATCAGAATCCCCTCAGTTGTCGGTTTTCTCCTCACGGGTATCATTGTCGGCCCTTCTGGCCTAGGCCTTATCCATAACCAGGATTCAATAGAGTTCTTCGCCGAGTTTGGAGTGATCTTTCTCCTCTTTACCATCGGGCTAGAATTCTCGATAAGTCATATCCTCAGGAGTAGGCAGTTTGTCCTGATCGGTGGAACAGTCCAGGTCTTCTCAACAATCCTGCTCGCAACAGCACTCATGAAACTTGCTGGGATGGGCTTGAACCACGCCATTTTTGTCGGAATGCTTGTTTCCCTCTCGTCCACTGCAATTGTGATGAAGGTCCTTGCCGACAGGCAGGAGGTTGGCAGCCCACATGGTAAGGCTGCACTTGGTATCCTCATCTTTCAGGATCTGATCGTCATACCGATGATGATGATCACACCGATTCTTGGAGGTGATACAACAGACAGTCCATCTGTCCTAAAACTTCTCAGTGGCGGGATCCTGATCATCGCAGTTGTGTATATCTCATCAAGGTATGTAATCCCTTACCTGCTCCATTATGCTGCCCGGCTGCGCAACAGGGAGATGTTTCTCTTTATTGTTATAGGCACCTGTCTTCTAATCGCGTACCTGACCTCGGAGATCGGGCTCTCGATGGCTCTTGGTGCATTCCTTGCTGGACTTATCATATCAGAGTCAGAATACTCGATGCATGCCATGTACAACATGGTTCCTTTCAGGGACATCTTTGCAGCGTTCTTTTTCATCTCCATAGGGATGATTTTTGATCTTTCGTACCTCCTTGTCCATCCGGTATTAGTGGCTGTACTGGTTGCCATTATCATAATAGTAAAATATGGAACCGGAACCATTGCAGCAATCGCTTCAGGCCTTCCGGCCCGCTCATCTGTGCTCACCGGGATCTCACTCAGCCAAATCGGAGAGTTTTCGTTCATCCTCGCAACAACAGGTGTTTCAGCAGGAATTCTGGCTTCAGACCAGTACCAACTTTTTCTAGATGTGTCAGTTGTTACAATGGGCCTTGCTCCCCTTCTTATCTCCCTTTCTACCCGTGTATCTCCAAAACTCGCTGCACCACTTACGAGGATTGTTCCTGATCATGCAACAACCCCTGACAAGGAGACAGCCAGGGAGATGAAGGATCATATCATCATTGTGGGGTTCGGACTGAACGGGATGAACGTTGCCAAGTCAGCAAAGGCTGCCGGCGTACCATACCGGATCATCGAGATGAACCCTGATACGGTTAGGAAAGAGCGGAAAAAGGGTGAGTCGATCCTGTATGGTGATGCTGCACAACCCGGGATTCTTATGAAGGCAGGCATAGATCAGGCTCGTGTCCTGGTAGTGGTGGTCAATGATCCCTTTGCCACCCAACAGACAGTTCGGATCGCCAGGGAATTGAATCCTGGGTTGTACATCATTGCAAGAACCAGATTTATGGGAGAGGTATCTACTCTTGTTGATCTCGGGGCTGATGATGTTATCCCAGAGGAATTTGAAACTTCTATCGAGATTTTTACCCGAATACTCAATAAATACCTGATTCCAGAAGATGAGATAGAACGTCTAGTGCGGGATATTCGGGCGGGAGGATACCAGATGCTCAGAAGTGTTTCTACGACACCTGCCACATTTGACGACCTTATGGGCCTTGTTCCTGACATCGACATGAGAACAATCCGTATCCCTAACTCGTCTCCATGGGTTGGAAAAAACCTGGCAGAAAGCCAGCTGCGAAACAGGTTCCATGTTTCAGTTGTGGCGATCAGGAGGGGGAACAGGATGATCATCAGCCCTGGGGGAGATGATGTAATAAGTGGATCAGACATCCTGATGATCATCGGTAAGTCAAATGACATCAGGAGGGCATTTCACCAATGTGAGGCTGAACAACAGGTCTAGCGAACCTGCATCAGATTAAATCATGCATCTTATATCCTTGTGATACAGAGATTCCACAATCAGAACTCCCATATGATGATCTAGTGTTCATCAGGGAAGTGGTATGTATCATGAATCGTCAGAAATGGTCTGATTTCAGATCCATCAAACAGAAGATCCTCCTTTTTGGCGGGATTGCCTTACTCCTTGTGGCAGTTGGGATCATCACATATGCAGCCTTTTCCCTTCATGGTGCTGCAGTCAAAAGTGCTACAGAAGGGCTGAACAGTATTGCCGAGCAGCAGGCAGGAAAGGTAGACACGATTCTTGAAGAGCCATTCAATACTGCTTCAGGAGTTGCTGCCCTTCTATCAGGACTGCGAAGTGAAAACGCAAATTTCCCCAGAACTGATGTGGTGCCGATGATAGAAGGGGTGCTTGATGCACGTCCTCAGTATAACGGAGTATATACCATCTGGGAACCGGACTTTTTTGACGGACGTGATACTGAATACAGTCTGAAAGATGGGTACGACAAATCCGGACGTCTGCGTATATACTGGTACCGCGATGCGAACGGAACGCTTGTGAGAAAGATCTATGATGCCCGGGCCCGCGATCCGACAGACTATTACGAGATACCTAAAAAGACCCTGAAAGGAGCAATAACTGAACCATACATTGAGACCCTCCAGGGCTCACCGATTCTGTTAACATCCATAGCAGCACCGGTCCTTTCAGGTGGAAAGTTCAGCGGAATAGTAGGGATCGATGTGACATTGAGTGAACTTGATACCCTTGCTGATAAAATGGACATCTACGGAGGAAAGGGAAAAGTCCTGATTGTAAGCAATCAGGGTATGGTAGCAGGAGTAACGGGTGATATCGATGCAGCCGGAAAGCCGATCAGCGAGATAGCACCACTCCTTCACCTTGACCCTGCAATGATAACAGGAGCCCTTTCCAAGGGAGTGATCACATCCTTTGACAGCGGTGGATACATTGGGACGTTTGTACCTGTGCAGGTCGGCAACGCAGAGACACCATGGGGGGTTATTGCATTTGCACCTCGGGATGTGGTCACTGCAGAGGCAACCTCACAGACCATTGCCCTCATAATCATCGGGATCCTGATATCCCTTCTCGGGCTTGGCCTTCTCTATCTCGTCGCACGATCGATTGCACAACCCATCGAGGATATTACTGTCGTGGCATTGCAGGTTGCGGGAGGAGATCTGGCAACAGAGGTTTCAATCAGACAGCGGGACGAAGTGGGGAGACTTGCAGATGCATTCAGAACAATGACATCAACCCTATTAGAAAAGGCAGATGCAGCCAAGAATATTGCTGGAGGAAATCTTACATTCAGAGTCCCTAAAATCGGAGAGAAGGATCATCTTGGCGAATCGATGATTCAGATGAAGACTGAACTCATCGCGATGACTGATGCAATGTCACGTCTGGCAGAAGAAGCAGCAGCCGGAAATCTCATGTATCGTGGTGACGCAGACCGATTCTCAGGTGAATATAGAAAGATCATTTCCGGAGTCAACCAGACTCTTGATCATGTAATCGGACCGGTCCATGAAGGAATTCGTCTTGCCAATGAATTTTCACAGAACAATTTTTCAGCCCGGTTTAACCCTGATATCAAAGTATCTGGTGATTTTGTCCAGTTAAAGGAATCCCTTGATTCAATCGGTATTCAGGTATCTGCAACGATTCAGGTTATTATAAACAAAATGACCGACCTTGCAGGTGGAGCTGAAGAAGCTCAGGCTTCAATTGACGAGGTTGCAAACGGGGCGAGTGAGGTGGCATCCAATGCTGAAGCAGTCTCGCATCATGCTGATCAGGGGAGTAACGGGGTCAACCAGGTACTTAAAGAGATGGAAGACTTGTCAGTTACAGTGTCAGGAATCTCATGCAGAACTGAACAAGCCTCCCGGTTGGCAGATGAGGGAAACGCACTCAGCGCTCAAGGACAGAAACTAGCACATGTAGCAGAAGAAGGTATGGAAGGGATTAGGAATGCCACCGCTGACTTGAACACGATGATTTTGGCAATTAGGGAGCAGATGGAGCAGATAAATAAGGTGGTAGGTATTATAACAGCAATATCTGATGAAACCAACCTTCTGGCCCTGAATGCCGCGATCGAGGCTGCAAGAGCAGGTGAAGCAGGACGGGGTTTTTCAGTAGTCGCTGATGAGGTTAAGGAACTCGCAACAGAGAGTCGTGAGAGTGCTGAAAAGATTGAGCAGATGATCAGAGGATTGCAGGACGAGTCAGCCAGAGCAGATCACCTGATGACAAGGGCAAATGACCAGGTCAAATCCGGATATGAAGCTGTTAGCAGTACACTTGGGATATTCAACAAGATAGTGGATAAACTGGTTCAGATCGCACAGAACACGACAGAAGTCGCAGCGTCATCACAGGAGCAGACTGCCTCGGTTGAGGAGATCACCTCAAGTGTCCATGAGGTCTCAAAAATGATTAGGCAGACTGCAGAAAATGCAGTCTCAAGTGCAGCAATTAGTGAAGAGTCATCGGCTGCGGTTGACCAGATTCGACAGGTTCTTGAAGATGTGAATGCAGTCATCTCTGATCTCCAATGCGAGATTGGAAAGTTCAGAATCTAAACCGAAATTGATTCAGATTTCTGCTACCCTTCATTTTCAATAAATTTCTTTGCATCACTCCAGGATGACAGACCTTTGAACCTCGCAATTTCAATTATATCATCTTCTATTAGGATACACGGTTCACCTGCTTTTACTATGAAGGTGAGTTTGAAGATACCAACATCACCCATTGGCACACCCCTTAAAAGTTCACCTGCTGAATGAAAAACTAGGAACTCAACCTGTTCATCACCAGGATATGTCTGGAAGTAGTACCAGAAGACCTGCCATGCATTGAGAAGATCAGATGAGAGAATATCATTCCTAGTCCCTGGTTCAAGGGCGTTCAGGGCATCGGCAATGCATGCTGGATCGTCATCACAGCGATCAAGAATTCCTTCCACCAGATCAGCAAGATCCGCATACCGTCCTCCGTCATCTCCAATAATCATGGATATCCATAATCACTTCAGATATAACCGCCCTTCGATCAGTGAATCCCTAATGAGATGGTTACTGGGACTTTTTACTACAGTAATGTTCATCTAGCAGAGAAAAGAGGAGTGAAATCATATCCTTTGGGTGATAGGGTTTTGGAAGAGATGCATCAAATCCGTAATCCTGAAACCGGGAACTTATCGGATCGTCTGAGTATCCGCTCGAGACGATAGAAAGGACTGAAGGCGATATCTTTCTAATCTCCTGTATTGCTTCCTTTCCCCCCATTCCTCCCGGGACAATCAGGTCCAGGACTACTACCTGGTATGGGTTTAGTTCGTCATATGCCTGAGCCACTGCGACTATCGCATCTTCTCCTTTTCCCACCACATCAACCTGAAAACCTTCACGTTTCAGGATGAGTTGAAGCACCTCCCTGATCCCTGGCTCATCGTCCATCACCAGAATTCTGACTCCGGATGAAACCCCTTTCTGCAATTCAGTACAAGACCCGGTAACTGAAGATAGGCCTGAGACAGATGGGAGAAGAATTCGAACACAGGTCCCATCCAGTAAAGATGAAGAGAGATTGATGGAACCACCATGACGCTCGATGATTGAGCGGGCTGAAGTCAGCCCAAGACCAAGATGCCCTTCCTTGGTAGTGAAGAAAGGATCAAACACCTTTGATTGATCCTGTGTTCTTATGCCAGGACCCTCATCTCTGACCTCAACGCTGACAAACGACCCTTTATTCTGATCTCGGTCCTGATATTCTCCGGAATTGGCAGCGATGATATCAATCGGGAGATCAGGAGACGCCTCCACTGCATTCATGACGATTGCACGAAGTGCAGTCCTCATCAGGTCAGGATCAACCTTAAGCATATCGAGATCAGGAGGTATTTTGAGGGTTATTCTGGCATCATTCTGATGATGAAGCGAGAGGACTTCTGTCATAAGATCCTGCAGTGAGATTGTGGTTATCAGCGGATACCCTCCGTCCGCATAGGTGAGAAGACGCGAGGCTACATCCCTGCCCTGTTGGATTGCACGTTCTGCCCGATCAAAACATGAAATCTGCAGATCACTCTCCCGGGAAGCGAGTTCTTTTACAAGCGAGAGATCACAGAGAAGGGAAGTGAAAACATTATTCATCTCATGGGCTATCCCGGCTGCAAGAACTGGAAGAGAATCGGGTGTTGCCTCTTCCTGTACAGGGTGAGAAGTCAGGTCAAATCCTGAATCAAAAAAGAAGATAAATTGCCTCATGGAGGTATTTTTTTCTGATCCCGTTATTGTAGAGTAAAGTGGAACAACCCTCCCATCAGGGAGACTCATGTTATGTATGAGTATCTCTCCTGTTTCATATCGTGCCCTATTGATCTGGTCAACAGGGATGCCATGATTCTTACAGAGATCATCCCAGAACTCTGCCTTCTCTGCTGAGGTTTTGACAAACTCACCATAAGGAGGGAGTCCGAAATGAGAGGCGAAACAGGAGTTAAAAAAGAGTGGTTCGCCGGTGAGGTAGTCCCTGACAAAGACACCGACAGGGGAAGACTCAGTTGAGTACCTACACATACTGCCGATAAGCCGTTCACGAGAAGTATCTATTCGTGCCCTGATGATATTCTCTAGATGACCAGGGAGAGCTGCCAGATATTCACGTGATGGATCTTTCACAATATAATCAGAGGCACCATTCTTGATCGCCCGAACAGCAGTCTCTACATCTGACACCCCGGTAAGGATGATGATAGCAAGACCTGAGTTCCCAACCTGACTGAGCAGATCCAAAGCAGAACCATCCGGGAGTCTCAGATCGGCAATGATGATATCAAAATTTCCTGATTTTATCTGATTCAACCCTTCTGTTAGGGTTTCGGCACAGGTATACTGGATAGGTAGGTAACTCTTCCTGACCACACGTTCGAATGCCATGCGATCAAGAGAACTATCTTCAATATACAGAACCTGCATCAATGAATAATTCTCGTATAGAGTATATAATGAAGTCGATTATTTAGTTCCTTGTGATTTCCAGTGGAGAGTGACTTTGCGGGTTCTGGGCAGACAGAATTAATTATTGTTCTTTTCAGTCCCACATAGGCTGGTTGGACCTTACGGAACGATCCGGGAGGGAGACACAAAACCGGGTACCCATGCCTAGACCGTCGCTCTTTACCGTTATATGGCCGTTATTGAGAAGAACAAGTTTCCTGACTACTGAGAGGCCGAGCCCGTGAGACAGAAGGTCACTCCGTGATGCATCAGCCTTGTAAAAATCGTCAAAGATCCGGGATGAATCCTCATGTGTCAGACCGATTCCCGTATCTGATACACAAAACCAGGTATATTCGCGATCTTTTCCACCATGAAGGGTAATAGTTCCTCCAGGTTCAGTAAATTGCAATGCATTATTGATCAATTTCTCAAGAATGAGATGGAGATGAATGTACTTGATCCGAATCATCATCCCGGGCTTGATGTCATTCCTGATAGAAAGCCCTTTAGAACTTATGACCGGAAGTGAAGCTTCGATAATCTCATCTGCCATACTACCAAGATCACAAGGCCTCGTATCCCGCTGACTAAATGCGGATTTCTCAACTCCCAGGTTTTCCGTCATCAGGATCTCTTCCACCAGGGACCTTATCATCATCGTACTCTCGCAGAGAACTCTCAGAGTATTCTTCTTCTCGCCATCGGTCTCGTTATGTTGAAGATATGGAAGCAGGGCTACAAGCGGGGTGAGAGGAGTGCGAAGGTCGTGTCCAATATTTACGATCAGATCACGCTGTTTTTTCATCAGATCCTCAAGTTGTTGTGTCCGCTCCTGAACCCGCTGATCTAGAGATGCATTCAGATGCTCAAGCCTGCGGGAGTAATCATTTACCGCCTCGTGTGCCTGGCTCAGGGCAGTATTATCTTCAAATATACTCACATAACAAGGAGGATCCCCAGGTTCTATAGGGATCCGGTCTGTGTAATAGCGTATCGTTTTTGAATTCCGAACTCTAACTTCTCCCGATCTGGCAATTCCTGAAATTCCATCTTCACCCAAGGGGAACATAGGAAGGTCATCACCCTCGTATTTGAGCAGGGTTTTAATCTGTCTGGAAATTAAATCGTGAGTCAACAGTGACTCCGATGTCTCAGTATCAAAGTCCCAGATTGAGAAAAATGCATTATTTGCATACATCACGGACCCTGTTATGGGTTCATACAGATACACCCCAAACGGAATCGCCCCCCCCACAGAAAATAAGAGCGAGGAGAGCCGTTTTCTGTCGCGTTCATTCCGCTGCTGTTTAAGCAGGTTTTCAATCTGGATTGGAAGGAGATTTAAATACTCACGTTCAGGATCTTTTACCAGGTAATCCTTTGCCCCAAGCTTTAGTGCAGTGACTGCATTGTTCAAATCTGCCTGCCCGGTCACAACAATTACCGGGGTCCGGGTATCAAATGTGGGGAGAAGATCAAGGATGGTCCCGTCAGATAGGAAAAAGTCGCAGATTACCAGATCATACATCTGGTTTCGGGACCGAGCCTCGGCTAGGGACGACGAGAGATCTATCTGATATGGTAAGGACTTTTTCTGAGCCACCCGGGTTAGTGCTTGCTGGTCAATCAGGTTGTCTTCAATATAGTGAATCCTGATTACCGGCTTATCTGCCGTAAATATCGGCATCATGCAACAACCCCTATCCATTTTTTAATGTAAAACAGAATGTAGCCCCACCACCAGGAACTGATTTAACCCATATTGATCCGCCTGACGTTTCAACAATCCGTTTGACAATGGAGAGACCGATACCAGAACTCTTCTTAGCATTCCCGGAAGGGTATGATCTGAAGATCTCAAAGATAGACTCATGAAGAGCAGGATTTATACCAGGGCCGTTGTCTGTGATCTCAAATGTCCAGAAACCAGGACTCTTGCCTGTGTTATCAGAGTCCGGTTCAACAGGAGTGCCATCCTTATCAGAAGAAGGATACGCACTGATTTGTATCTCTCCATCTTCCCGGTTCAGGCAGGAGAGGGAATTGCTGATGAGGTTCTGAAAAACCTGCTGAATCTTTGTCCGCTCGGCTGTTAGGACAGGCAGACCTGTTTCAATTACTATGTTCACAGATGGAGGAGGAGAGAGAATCTGCAGGGTTTCGTTTATAATATCCCTGATATTAACCGGGACACGGTCTTCTCTGACTATGCCAGCCTGTGAGTAGGCAAGAATTCCATCGATCAATTGATACATCCGTTGGATCTGGTCAGTTATCATGCCAACATATCGCTGGCCATCCGGTCCTATCTGTTCAAAATAATCCTCGCCTATCCAGGATGCCAGTGAATAAATACCTCTGAGGGGATCTTTGAGATCATGGGCAACGATATGGGCAAAATCCTGGAGCCCCTTGTTTGAAGCTGAAAGTTCTTTCAGGAGATCCTGTACCTTCTGTTCAGCCCGTATCCGTTCTGTGATATCAGCGATAGAAAAGAGGACGCAGGGATCGGTATCTATCTCGATAAGAGCACCATAAAGTGAGCCATGCCGTATCTCCCCGCTTTTAGTCTTTAGTGGGAGTTCAAGCCCGCGAATTGAACCTTCGGTAAGGATGGTTTCTTTGATATGCAGGAACTGATCAGGATCGATGATCCCGTACCCTGACCAGTGAGTTGATTTCAGGATCTCTTTTGCACTGTAACCGGTGGTCTCAAAAAATGTTTCGTTGGCATCAATCAGACGTTCTTCACGTAAATTCCAAATAGCGTGGAGAACCTGGCTTGACCTGAACGCTGTTGCAAACTTGTGCTCAGAACGCTTGAGATGAGATATATCTTTACAGATACAGAACACTGCCTGACTTTCATTCCATATACCTGATAGATATCTAATCTCTACCGGGATCTCCTTTCCTTCAATTGTCAGAAGAAATGCAGTCCGCTCCTGCGCAGACATTCTGTTTTCGTCAGGCGACAGGGGGGTGTTCATCCATCGTGAGGTGAAGAGACCTGAAAGGCGCATCCCTCTCATATCTGAAGCCCTGATACCGGTCTCCAACTGTGCAAAGAGATTTGCCGTTATAATCCTACCATCAGAATCCAGAATAAAGACAAAATCATTCAGATGATCAAAAAACTGCTGAAAGTTCTCATCTCTCTTCTTTTGTTCCTCATCTGAATCGATCCGTACCAGTGCAGCCATAAGCATGTTGGTGGCAATGCGGAGAGCATCAAGTTCTGATGCATGCCATGAACGATCACGGACCCGATCTACAAGTACCAGCACCCCCCGTGTTTCTCTTCTTGCAATAAATGGAATCAGGGCGATGGACCTGATGCCCTGACATGTCAGGAACTCCTGCTCTTTTCGAAATTTTTCTGCAGGACCTGCCACCGGACTCTGCATCTCAAAAATGACGGATTTGAGAGGACTTTCAAGGATCTCATCCCAGGTCAGTTGATCTTCAGAGAAGTCTGCGGTTTCTTGCACCCATACATAATCATGGGCCAAAACCGGGTCTCCTGAAGAATCCATATGCCAGGCAAAATAATGAGCTTCGCTGATCCCCATCTTTTTGACGATCTTATGAAGGATCTCGATGATCGAGGAGTCGCTTAGATCACCGATTACCTGCGCAGCTGAATATCCGATGGCTTCAAGAAGAAGATCTCGCCGATTCAATGCAGCTTTTGTTCTTCTCCGGTTCTCTTCACCGCTCAGTGTATGAACAATCAGATCCAGCATGATCTGGTTTACCTCACTCTCATGTTCGTTGCCTGATAGCAGGAGAGAGAGATCGCCAACCTGTTTCCCGGAAACACTAATGGCTCTTGAAACAACTATCCGTGCTCCCGGATATACTGTTTGTACGAGATTTCTCCCTTCTTCAGGTAAATCATCAATTGAGAGTACATATTCCCCACCAAAAGAAAATGAGGAACTCGGATGATCCGGCTGTGATAAGAAAAATTCGGCCAGCCATTTATGGACATTAGTATCCCTTTCAGGCCAGGAACTGACGAGTGAGTACCCCTCATCTTCAAACCGGGTGTAGAAGGTAGCTTCGGTCTTAAGCATCCCTGAAACACCTTTCGTTACCAGAGGGATATTCTGGTCACTTTCAAGACCGGCATACAGGTACTGGTCGAGGACCTGGTGAAATTTGTCAAGAATTTCACGACGCTCTTTCAATGCTGCCAGTTCTACGTTTTGTGCAATGATTTGGGATCGGACCTGATCATGCCTGCGGAAGAGAAGAAAGATAATGAGAATCCCGAGAGGTATTGCTATGAGACAGAAAATTACGGAATGGAGAAAGGAAGTTGATACATATATTCTTCCATGCGGTAACAGGTGCTTATCTCCAGATAAGGTAATCTGGATCTCTGAAGATGAGAAGGGATCAGTATACGATAATGTTCCTGACTTCCATGTCTCGTTCTGCTCCCCTAGGGTTGCAACAGGTTCTATTGAGAGATTAAAGGCAGGGACTGAAGTCAAATGAGGTATTGAGGATACCACACTTACTTTCGTGTCATTCAGCATGAGATCGTGAGCTTTTTTGTTTATTTTTGGCTGAATCGGAGAACCAAAAGTGAGTACTCCTGCTGGAGAAAGATTATCATATGAGTTGCTGATCCCTGCCTGTGAAACCACCAAAAAACTGCCATTTGTGCATACGAGTGATGTCCGGGTATTTCCAGGATTATCTTCAGATGATGTCAACATACCAGGAAGAAAAACCGGAGTTATTTCAGCATATGTATCAGGATCATACTGTTTAAGATACAGAGTCTTTCCATCTGCATCAGTAATAGAGACATAAGTGATTCCAAGGTTTTTCAACGATCTGACCTGCAGATTCTCCTGGAGATAGCGGTCATCCGGCTCCCTTATAAAATCATAAGTTTCATCCCACTTTGCATAATCAAGGGTTATTCTCTCAAATGTTTCGGCATATGATGTTATCACGCTGCCAACACCCATGAGAGCAAATCGGGTGCTTGCATCTTCTGCTTCAGCATACGAGTTCAGTATCATCTCCGAGTTATGGAGAATCAGAAGAATGGCTAAAATCAATATAAGAAACAGGATTGGCAGAACCAGTTTCCTTCTTATCAGGAACGGTCCGGTCCGGTCACCTGGTTTGTAATCAGGAAAAAGAAATGAAATCAGTGAATGTATCAACAAAAACCCTGGAAGTGATTTGTAGTCGATATCAATTAACTTATCTCCGGTTTTATCTCATCGAACTGCTCTTGTTACCATATTGTGACTCATAAGACCTCAGGGCAGGCATGGTACCCTGGACCTTTTCCGGGTCAACAATGATATCACCGGGATTGATATGGAGATAGGCAAAAGTCTCATTTATCAGAGGAATATCTAAAAACCCTTCGCTTTTTCCGGAAGACAGGTCAGTGATGACCCTGGTCAGGGATTCATCAACCATTGAAAAAATAGTCCCTCCATCTTCCCCATATGAGAGATCAATACCCACATCTTTCAGAAAACCAAGGAGTGTCTGGATTAACCCGTTGTCATCTCCTATAATTCCACTAGTACCTGACACATTTCTTCCCTGATCTTGTGCATACACAGCACTACCTGCAACCACCAGGGAGAGAAGTCCGCCTAAAACAAGGAACCGGATGAAAACGGAAAGATGTCTCTTCATATTTATCACATTTGTTTACAGGTACTCATGCCACTTTGAGCGGGCTGATATCAATGAATCTCCTTTCCTCCTATAAAACCAGACAGTATTCACAAGGGTCTAGGACAGGAGAAAAGGTTAAAAAAAGATTAAATTTTTGATAATCTCAATCAGGCAATCTCGTATGTTACTGAAACCCGTGCGCTGACATCCACACTACCGGGCTCTATTGGAGTTGAAGGAGCTGCTGCAGCCAGTTTTTCAGTTCTGAAGTCCTGATTGTAGTACACAGGGGGATTATAACTGTCCTCAACTGTCACCTCATGCACCGCCCCGACACCGGTTCCAAGGGCAGACGTAGTGGCATCGGCGTCAGAACGTGCTTTTTCTACAGCGATCTTAAGAGCTTCACTGCGCAATTCGGCAGTTTTCTGCTTGCTCAGGGTAAATTTCAGAGAACTGATACTATTTGCACCGTTTGCAACCGCCATATCGATAAGATCCCCTACTGAATCGAGTTGTGAGGTCTCAACTGATATGGTATTCGAGACCTCGTATATGGTCACATTATCCCCGAATTTCGCCTTGAGTGCGTCATCAGGGCTGTATACTTCTGATATAGAATATGAACTTGTACTGATTTCTGCTGGGGTAAGATTCCCTTTCGCAGGATCTTTGAGAACGGACATCAAACCATCCATCTTGCGGGCATTCTCCTTCTGTGCAGCTTTAACATCAGGATTCTTTGTTACAACCGAGAAAGATATCTCACACCGATCCGGAGTGGTTTTGATGGTTCCACTGCCAGACACATGGATCTGATTTGTCTTTGTCTCTTTGGTATCATCTGCATATGAAATACCAGCGAGAAAAAGGACCAGTACCAGCACAACACATACGCGTAAGAACTGCATGCTCTGATCTCACAGTGTAGGTACATACCCTTTCTGTTATCCTGAACATTAGTGACGATCACATCATCAAAGCCCAATCTTGTTCAATTGTTCTCCGGGCGATCACGGCCCTCAACCACGATGGATCCTCTCGAGATCACAAAGGAACGGAGTAATTCATGATTTTTCTCCAGCCTCCTGCATTCACTATAATAGTCATTCATACCAATCTTTTCCAAGCGTGAGAGCAGAAGAGTACGACTGGATAATCTACCACGTCATATGCGAAGAGAAAAACAACACTGCAGATGAGATCTGCGAGAAGAGCGGTTTTTCGCAGGAACAGGTTTCAGAGTCACTGGAACGACTTAAGAAAACCCGCCTCGTGGAATGCCGTGGTGATCGATATCGCGTCTGCTCTCTTGAAGAGTTCATTTTTTCGAGCCAGATAAACCAGGATCCTTTTTCAGATATTTTCATCGAAAATGGAGTTATAAAAGTGAAAACCGCGGCTAAGCAACCAGAAGATAAGAATCAGGATGATTCGGGGAACCAGGGATGAAAGAGGTTGCAATTTTAAGGCTTGGTCACCGCCCGCAGCGGGATCAGCGTGTCACAACTCATGTTGGATTGACAGCCCGGGCTCTCGGTGCAACCGGAATGTATCTGTCATCCAATGACACCGGGATTGTAAAGAGTATCCTTGATGTTGGTGAACGCTGGGGTGGCAAATTCTTTGTTGAGAACGATGTAGGCTGGCATTCGTGTATCCGCCGCTGGAAAGAGGCAGGTGGAACGGTAGTGCATCTCACCATGTTTGGACTAAACCTGCCCGATGTCGAGGAGGAGATCCTTTCCCGTGATAAGATTCTCGTAGTCGTTGGTGCTGAGAAAGTACCTGGAGAGGTGTATCATCTGGCAGATTTCAATGTCGCGGTCAGTAACCAGCCACACTCAGAAATCTCGAGTATGGCTATCTTCCTTGACCACCTGATGGGAAAAGATGCCCTTGTCCAGAAATTCCCAAATGCACAGGTGAGAGTTGTTCCCTGCAAGGAAGGCAAGCTGGTCGAGGAGATCAAACCTGAAGAATGACCAGAGCAACTCAGAGAATCCTGGTTGCCGGATTCTCAACCAGGCATGTAGTCTCTTCAGCGGTCAGGGCAGGACTTGAAGTCTGTGCTATCGATAATTTTTGTGACCAGGATCTGAGGCGTCTTGTATTCGCATACAAACGGTTTGAAGAGCTTGCAGAACTTCCTGATCTGATCCGTTCCTTTTGTCGAGAACAAAAGGTAGACGCGGTTATCACAACATCCGGTGCTGAAGATCTTCAGGATCTTCCAGTTCCAATACTGGGAACAGACCCAGGTACGGCAGCAAAATTCCTGGACAAATCTTTAACACAACAGTTCTTCGAGGAGCACGGGTTTCCTGTTCCTGCCAGGGTTTTGCCGGGAGTTTTTCCTGCGATGCTCAAACCATGTCGGGGATCAGGGGGCTGGAGAAACGCTCTTGTTACAAGTGAAGAGGATATCAGGGCATGGGAGAGTCTCTTTCCAGATGAACCATACCTTCTTCAGGAACTGATGCCAGGTATCCCGGCTTCGGTCTGCTGCGTTGCAAACGGGCATAAGGCTGTGGCAGTTGCCGCGAACCTCCAGATTTTACGGGGGAGTGAGGAAGCCAGATTTGGATTCTGCGGATCAGTCACGCCATTTTGCCATCCCCTGGCAGAGCAGATGTGCATAATGGCTGAGAAGATTGCATCTGCATCCGGGTGTTGTGGAGTTCTGGGTATCGACTTTCTTGTAACAGACACCAAAATCACCGCGATAGAAGTCAATCCCAGGTTTGTTGCAACCCTTGATACCATCGAACGGGCGACCGGTTGCAACCTTGTAAAAATGCATATCGATGCCTGTAACGGTGTTCTCCCGGATACGATTCCAAAAGCAGAAAAAAC
The DNA here is from genome assembly GCF_003173355.1 of Methanospirillum lacunae. Lineage (NCBI taxonomy): Archaea > Methanobacteriati > Methanobacteriota > Methanomicrobia > Methanomicrobiales > Methanospirillaceae > Methanospirillum > Methanospirillum lacunae. Next base: position 140,085 of record NZ_QGMY01000007.1, read on the forward strand.
CAGCATCAGGCAGATCCTCTTTGCACCCCGTGACCTGACCATCAGGATAGATCTATCAGCTCTTATCCCCGACGTTGCAGATATCCCGGTTCCTCCGGCATCGTTTGAACAAGGAGATGCTGTAATCAGTGTGTACGGTGAAGGAGAAGACGAGGCATCAGCCCGACTCACACTGGATAATACTATCAGAAGAGTAACCCAATATATAGGGTAATGGTCACCGTAGAAGAGCTGCTCAAGGAGCCGGCGATCGTGGCGTACCTGCACCGGATGATCGGTGATGAGGGGATGGACCTTGTCCGCCGGTTCCCTGAGGGGAAAGAGTACAGCGACGAAGAACTGGCCGAACTGACCGAGATTAACCTGAACTCAGTCAGGAACACGCTCTATACCCTGTATGAGCACCGGCTTGCACGATACCGGAGGATTAAGAATAACGAGACAGGCTGGCTGACCTATCTGTGGCAACTACAGCTCTCCAATATCTATGACGCAGTTGCAAAGGACATGGACGTGATCCTTACAAAACTGAAGAAGCGTCACTTTTACGAGGAGCAGAACGACTTTTACATCTGCAAGGAATGTGGATGCGTATCCACGTTCTATGATGCAATGGATAGCCAGTTCGCATGCCCTGCATGTGAAAAGCAGATGTCCCACTTTGATAATGATCCTCTTGTAGATGCACTGGCACGTCGGATTGCCAGGATGAAGGAAACCCTCGGGTATGCCTGATCCCGGGGACAAGTATATCAGATATCTCAAAGAAGCAGGCTGTGATCCCCAGGTAATCTCACATTGCATCACGGTGCGTGAGGTTGCGGTAAGGATAACAGACCTGATCCTTTCTGCCGGTACAGCAAAAGTTGATCGCGATCTCGTTGCTGCCGGTGCTATTCTTCATGATATCGGCAGATCAGAGACACATGGCATGGATCATGCCGATGCGGGAGGGAGGATCTGCAGAGAAACCGGGTTTTCACAGGAGATATGCCGGATCGTTGAGCGACATATCGGTGCTGGCCTGAACCGAAGTGATCGAAAAGGATTCGGGCTTTCAGAAGAGGATCGAATTCCTGAAACGATTGAGGAGAAGATCGTAGCACATGCTGATAATCTGGTGAAAGGATCAGGGATCATCACGAGAAGCGATCTTGATGTATCCATCCAGAAGTTTCCACATGATGTTCAGGCAAGATTTACAGCGCTTGCTGATGAACTCGAAGCACTCGCGGGCAGCAGACTTCCCTGAACTTTTTTGTTTCCCCAAATTAGAGGATAAGCCGTCTGACCACCGGCAGTGCTCTGAGATCTTCGATAACCTGAGCAGGAATTACACTCTCTGTTATAATGACCAGCCGTGGATCTTCGGAGAGATGGGGATCAGTGACAAAGAGTTGTCTTATCCCAATCCCATGAGAGGAGAGGACGTGAATGCAGGCATCAACGATTCCGGTCCTGGTGGCGTCATCAGGAAGGATCGTAATAACCGAGAGTGAGAGTTTGTCAGCAATGAGGGTCACATCGGGGGTCGCCCTCATTGATAGGAAAATATCTCTGTATTGGGAATCAAGGATGCGCTTTGCAGTTGTGTCCACCACCCTGCGATCAACACCCACCCGCTGGCCAATCTGTGTTGATGCGATAGGGATAGAGTTACAGCAGATCCTTCCCTCCTCATTCACCCCGAATCCGTTCTCTAGGAGAAACCTGACAACCCTTCCCTGGGACGGAGAATCTGAAAAACCGGAGAGAATAGCCGACCACATATGATGCAGAGTTTTGATCTGGCAAAGATAAATAACGGGCCTCTCTGGATCGGAAGAGAAGAGATCATGGAGACTCAAGTCAATAAGTATAAGTGCTGGTGCGTCCACCTTATTCAGGCACGCAGTCAAAGGGACCCGTCAGAAATCTGAGTGATTCGGGGTGTTCTTTGCTTGTGATGACTGAAGAAATTCAGTGTCATCTTCTATTCTGCGTGGGAGTATCCGAGCCAGGTCAAAGGAGCAGGGTTGAGGGCCCTGTCGCGAAGGCGTTCGAGGGTTCAAATCCCTTCTCCCACATTATTCTTACATATTCAGAGAGCAGGAGCTGTCTTTTTTCACATTGATACGTCGGTATCACATGATCAGCAGATAAACGGTACATCCAAGGTGATATCCTGCGATGAGAACCGGCCCTGATGATCATACTGACTCACTGCTTTCAAACCTCACAGATTTTTCTCCTTCATCTGACAGGGATTTTCTGCTAGTTCCAACAACACATCTTGCCAGGGCGATCCAGGATGCATATATCAGCAGTAAAGTTCCGATAATCCCTGATCAGATCACAACACTGCGTGAGTTCTGCAGGCGCTGTCATGAAAGTGCAGGCTCCCTGACCACACTGATCTCTGACGGTCAGTCACTCCAGATCCTGTCAGAGACACTTGAAGCCATTCGGAATGATATCCCATTCTTTTTTTCACGGCACAATCCCGCTCCCACAACCCTGAAGGATCTCCTCGCACTCAGGGACATCATATCTCAGCGGAGAATCGATTTTTTTAAACCGGTCCTGATACAGAATTCAGAAAAATGCCAGCAGATACACCGGGCACTGGAGGCGTATGAGGCTACCCTTCTTGAGAAAAACCTGCTTGACGCAACCGGACTTATCGACTGGACCATCTCTGAGATTGATGATGGGTCATCTTTCAGTTTTGGAACTGTGATATTCCGGGGATTTCACCGGCCCCTCCTCCGTGAAAAAGAACTCATCCTAGCAATCAGGGATCATGCCAAACTCTGCAGGTATGATTATCCAACCGGGAAAGACAGCAAAATTTTTGATCTCCCGGACTGGTTTGGAGACGGAATTTCTCCGCTGGATGAACCATCTTTGTCTGGCCTTTTTACCGGTGAGGAATGCCATAACCACAACGAAATCAGGATCGGGATCTTCCAGAGTCCGCATGAGGAGTTCGAATCCATTGCAGAAGAGATCTGCACCCTCAACAACAGCGGCGTGGCACTTGATGATATCACAGTAGCATTGCCGGACATATCTTCCCATTCCCTGATCACCGGAATCTTTCAGGACTTCAATCTCCCCTGCCGTGTTTTAACCGGTGAAGCCCTGAACAGGGAACCACTAGTTGGTTTTTTTTCCCTCTTTCCCTCGCTGGTTGTGAATAATTTTCCACGTGAAGATCTGATCAGCCTTATTTCGAGCCCGTTCTTTAAAACAGAACAGTTAGATATCAGACTGCCAGAAGTCGGGGTAATAGATACAATACTCAGAAAAGCACGAATCATGGACGGGACTTCCTGGGACCATGACCTTGAAGCACTGGCTGGAGATAGCAACTGCGAAGCCGGTGATGAGAGAGGAGAACCTGTTGATCCAGATGCCTTGAATGCGGTGAGAACGTTTATCGTTACATTCCAGACCTCCCTTCTCACTCTAAAAATGGAGCAGACTCTGGCAGATCATGTAACTGCTTTGCGCCTGATCCTTAAGCACTGGGTAAAACCAGAGTTCATCGGAAACCCGGACATAAACAGAGTATCAGAACGCGAGAGGAGGGCATGGGAGCGGTTTGATGCCTGTCTCACAAGGCTTTCTGTAATGACTGACCCGGACAGGAAGATAGGAGCCGGATCATTCAACAGGTACCTGAATTACCTGCTTGAGGAACTGGTAACCATCGCCGAGGATCATGGTGGGGTCACTGTTATGAGGCTATCAGAGACTGCTCACCTGAACCTGCCGGTCCTTTTTCTTGCCGGGCTTGTTGAAGGAGATATCCCAAGGCCCTCTACCAGGCTCCCGCTCCTTACATCTGCAGAGTCAGAGGTGCTTGGAGGCAGAAACTTGGCCGAAGTGATCAGCGGGGAACAATACTCCTTTATCAGTGCCATCTCTGCCGGCAGGCAGGCATACCTTTCAGCACCCCGGACCAGGAGCGAGAAGACCCTGCTGACCTCACCGTTCCTGGAAGAGGTGAGGCAGAGGTTGAACTACCTGGAATGGAACCCTAAAATCACCAGGTCAAAGAGAAACGCCTCTATCTCTGCCGGGAGTGTTATAACGAAAGGGACTGGTTGTGCAGATGATATCCTTGATCTTCTTCCTGTAAACCAGACGTATGGCTCTGTTGCAGAGAGAATCCTGATGGAAGACTGGTACCGGACCGGTGCCCCGGACTCACCATATGACGGGATTGTGTCTGATGATCCGGATATTGCTGCCTGGCTTTCTAAAAAATTCGGCCCTGAAAAAGTATGGGCACCAACCAGACTTGAGACCTATGCCACCTGTCCGTTTCGTTTCTTTCTTGAGCGTGTGCTCAATCTCTTTCCGCTTGTGGAAGTTGACCCATCTCTCACTCCGGCACAGCGGGGTACCTTCATCCATGAGACCATATGCGATTTCTTCAGGCAGTGGTCACAGGACGGTCCAAAGCATATCACCAGGCAAACTCTCCCAGAAGCTGCAAGACTTCTCAAAGAGATCGGGAAAGAGAAAAGTGGAAGATATCATTTCACAAGTTCAGCATGGCATGCAGCACTTCTCTCTCTCTTTGGGACCCCGGATACCTCTGGACTGTTTGACCGGTTTCTCATGCGGGAAGCTGCACGGGAAGACTCATCACTCCTCCCCAGGTTCTTTGAACTTGAGATAAGAGAACGCCAGGATAAAAACTCTGATGAAAAAGAGGATGATGCAACACGAGAGGCAGCTGATGACCATCGGGTTCTTCTGGACCAGGGTGAAGGAGAACCAATCCTGATATCGGGGAGGATCGACAGGGTTGATATCTCCAGTGACGGGTTTTTTGCAATCATCGATTATAAGACCGGAGGTTCGTACCCGAGTGCCAAAGGGATCAAGGAGGGAACCGCCCTTCAGCTTCCTCTTTACCTGCTGGCTCTTGAGAAGATGCATGAAAGTGATGAGATCCCTCTTACCGGTATTGCGGGTTCATACTGTGAGATCAGCAGAAGGGTAAAACAGACATGGCCGTTACTGAGCCCTGATCAGAAAAATCTCATCTCAGCAGGTACCAGCAGGGCAACCAGTGGTTTTCGCGAGGTGATCTTAAGTTCGCTTGAAGCGGCCCGGGATTGCATCAATCAGATAAGATCGGGAAGATTCCCCCTACCAGACACCTGCCAGGTCCCGTACTGTGAATTCTCCGGGATATGCAGGTTTGATCGTTACAGGATATCCAGCGGGGATGAGTCATGAACGGAACACCGCGTCAGATTGAAGCGATTACTACCCATGACCGCTCTCTGGTAGTCACCGCTGGAGCAGGAACCGGGAAAACCCATGTTCTGGTCAACAAATACCTGAACCTTCTTGAAACATTTGGGGATGGAAAGAAGCGATACGAAGACCCGATATCAGTCAGGAACATCCTCGCTCTCACCTTTACCGACAAAGCAGCAGCTGAGATGAAGGAACGTATCAGAAAGAGTCTTGTTGAGAAGAAGGGAGAATTCTGGGAGAAGACACGGGCAGAATTTTTGATAGCCCCGGTCCAGACATTTCATTCATTTTGTGCCCAGGTACTCCGGGAGTTTGCATTTGAAGCACAGATCGAACCATCATTTGTTGTCCTGGATGAACAGGAAGCATCCCGGATCCTCACAAGTTGTTATCAGGATCTGATCCATGCCCCGTCAGAAGAAGGCGATGTCGTGTATGCCCTTGCAACTGTGGGAGCCTTTAACCTTGAGCAGATGATCAGAACGCTGTACTCCCGCAGGGATGAGGCTGAAAGATTCTTTGAGAGTATTAGAGCAGATCAGGATACAGTGATCTCATTCTGGCAGGACGAGATCAGGGCACACCGGGAAACAGAAGCAGAAAAGATCAGGGAAAGTTACAGGTTCAGAGAGACGGTGAGATCACTCATCGCTTTTTCACGGATGGATGTTTCACCTGAAGACAAGGCGATGATATATCTCCAGAAGGTCAGGCCGTTTCTTGAGGTCATGGACAGTGACGGGGCAGTGGACGAATTCCTTGATGCTGCTACCCGGTATCAGAAAGTGAAACTAGGAGCCGGCGGCTCTAAGAAACTCTGGACTGAAGAGATACTCTCTGAACTAAGAGAGACATACAAACAACTCAACGAGATGCTTGACAGAGCACCGGCTGTCGCAGCGATGAGATTTAATCCCGGTGATCAGTTCAGTATCCGCACAATCAGATTCCTGAATGCTCTGGGAATTTCATTTGCCCGGTTTTGTGAACTGGTGGAAGAAGAGAAGGCTGCTGCAGGAGGCATCGATTTTGCAGACCTGATACGAAGTTGCAGAAGGCTCTTTCGGGATCACCAGGGCCTGGTAGCAGAGCATTACAAAAGACAGTTCAGATACATCCTGGTTGATGAGTTCCAGGATACTGATCCTGCCCAGTTTGAGATTGTAACCGCAATTGCCGGCAGACCAGACCCTGGCATGCAGAGTCTTTTCATCGTCGGTGACCCCAAGCAGTCTATCTACCTCTTCAGGGAGGCAGATGTGACGAGGTTCCGTGATGCTTCCTCTCTGATAACTGACAAATGCAGTGGAAAGGAGATCCCGCTTGATGTCTGTTTCAGAAGTTCACCTGCCGTCATTACCTTTGTAAACATCCTCTTCGCGGGTCTTTTCCACAGCGTAGAAAAGCCGTGGGAGTTTCCGTACGAGCCAGCCCTGGTCTCTGATGAACGGGCTGGACATTCAGGAACCGTCAGCCTGCTCCTTACACACAAAAACGGAGAGGTATCAGAACCTGAAGCAGTGGCAGATGAGATTCTGTCAATTGTCAGAGATTATCTTGAGGTCTATGAAGAGGGAGATAGGGACGGAGATGGACTGCGGACGTTTACTACAAGACCGGCAGCGTGGAGAGACATTGCCATTCTGCTTGAAAGACGGACAAAACTAGGTGAGTTTCTTCACGCCCTGAGGAGAAGAAACATCCCGTACTATGTTCACAAAGGCTCCGGCTTTTACCAGCGTCAGGAGATCCTGGATCTCATTAACCTTCTCACATTCCTGCAAAAACCATACGACGATATATCCCTTGTCGGGCTGCTCAGGTCCCCGTATATCGGGATGAAGGATACCGATATCGCTCATATCCAGAGATCCGGGAGAGGAACATTCTTTAAGAGGCTCCAAAAGCGAGGAGAGAGCTTCGAACCGGCTGCCCGGGCATACGACCTTTTGGCTACCTGGAGAAGCAGGGCAGGAAGATGGCGTGTTTCAGATCTGATCCAGTCGGTACTTGATGAGTCTGGAATTTTTGCTGTGTATGGCGGACTCGCCGAGGGGCAGCAGATCCTCTCAAACATCAGAAAACTCCAGGAGATGGTCAGGGCACAGGAAGAGAAAGGGAGATACCAACTCCCAGATCTCGTCGCGGATCTTTCTGAAGCGGTAAAAACCGGGGATCAGGAAGGAGAGGCGATGGTTGATGACCCTGGACTTGATGCTGTGAGAATTATGACCATTCACGGAGCCAAAGGACTTGAGTTCCCGGTGGTCATTGTCCCTGAAATGGGCCAGCGATCAAACCGGGTCCAGCCTCCGATTCTCATGGAAGGACCCGGACCACTCATGGGAGTGAGAATACCTGATCCTGAAGATGACTTTGAGACTGTAGAGACTCCGGTTTATTCTCTCCTTAAAAGCAGGCAGGAAGAAAAACTGCTTGCAGAGAAGAAACGGCTTTTATATGTTGCACTAACACGGGCAGCAGATCACCTGATCATGAGTGGTGAGATTGGAGATGAACTTCCGGATGGAAGCAAAGATACACGGCTTGACTGGATCTGGAAAGAACTGGGTATTACCGGTAATGCAATAGAGGACGGTGAAATCCATCTTGTATCACCGGACGGAATGGATCTTTCAATGCGGATTGTTCAGCCTGATAAAAGACTCATTCAGGAACAACAGATCTCACCTCCGTTTACTATCCCTGATGAATTACGTGATGAGCCAGGACGATTTGTGTTACCACAGATCACTGGAAAAAAACCAATAGCACCCCTGCTGGTAACAGAGATTGCAAGCACAATTGACGAGCCTGCCGGGCAGCAACATGAAGGCTATGGAGCAGCCTTTGGAACTGCAATCCACGAAGTGCTCAGAGGAAAAGATCCGGATAGAGTAATCAGAGAATGGGAAATAACTGACCCGGTTCTTCAGCAGGAGCTCAAAGAGGCATTACAACGGTTTGAGTCGCTTCCTGAACTCAAACAGCGAGTACAGATCAAACGTGAACTTCCTTTCACTATAACAATCGGCCAAGCGGCTGTGACCGGGCGGATCGATTGTATCGTTCAGAATCAGGATGGATCGTGGCTCGTGATCGACTACAAGAGCGATATCCTTTCAAAGTCAGAACTTTGCGAAAAGAAAGCCTACCGAATCCAGACCGAGATCTACAGGCAGGCAGCAGAAATTCTGGGTATGAAACCAGCCACCGCTGCATTATATGGAGTTTTTGAAAGAGAACTCATGTATATGAATTCAGGTGAGAAAGAGGCTGCTATCAAGATTATACATGAGGTCTGGAGTGACCAACAAAACAAAATCGTAAATACATAATAGTTAGCAGACAGAGGAATAACGCGAATTAAGCAGGTTTTAATCTGGTATTAGAAACAGCAGAACAGTGCCAGATCTGCACAATAAAACAGAGGAGCGATAAATGAATCAGGTGTCTCATCCTGCTAAGCCTATTTCAGTGCTGTATGTAGATGACGAGCCTGATCTCCTCTCCCTTGCCAAAAAAAATCTTGAAGCAACAGGCAGATTCAGAGTAGATACTGCAATATCAGTACCCGGCGCTCAGGAAATGATGTTGTCAGGGACTTATGATGCCATCCTCTCTGATTACCAGATGCCCGGAATGAACGGCATAGATCTCCTCAAATATGTCAGAACAAATTATGGCTACATTCCGTTCATTCTGTTCACAGGAAAGGGAAATGAAGAGACAGTAATTCAGGCATTTGAGAGTGGTGTTGATTTTTACATAAAGAAGGGAGAGGATCCCTGCAAGCAGTTTACTGAACTCCAAATCAAGATAGAAAAGGCAGTATCAGATAAAAAAATTGACTTTCAAAGAGAAAAGTCAGAGTTACAGATATCTGACATCATAAACTCCCTTCCTGATGCATCGTTTGCAATCGATCGAAAAGGAACAGTGATTGCCTGGAACAAGGTGTTAGAGGAGATGACCGGGGTTTTGGCAGAAGCGATGATGGGAAGATCCGGTTTTGAATATGCAATCCCATTTTATGACTCACATCGCAAGACTCTGGTAGATCTGGTTCTTTTTCCAGATCAGGAGACTGAATCAGCATACTCTTCCTTCATCAGAGATCAGGACAACGTGATTATCGCTGAAGCGATTATTCAGAGACCACCTGGTAAATGTCAATGGCTTTGGATTAAGGCAAGCCCGCTGCGAGACAAACACAAGAATATCATCGGGGCTGTAGAAACAATCAGAGACGTATCTGACTGGAAACAGACAGAAGAAAGCCTGCTTGAAAGCAGGAATTTTTTAAACCAGATCTTCTCATCAGTGAAAGAGGGGATCCTCATCGTTGATGCGAACACCCATGCAATCATGGACCTCAATCCTTCTGCCGCTGCCTTGATTGGAGCAGAAAAAGAAGATATTGTTGGCAAAGTATGTCATAAATTCATCTGCCCTGCCGAAATTGGTGAGTGCCCGATTACTGATCTCAACCTGATCATCGATAATAAAGAACGAATTTTACTGACCGCAGACGGCAGAAAGATTCCAATTATAAAAAACGGGTACCCATTCCAGTTCCAGGGGAGGGAGATGCTGCTGGAAACATTTTTTGACAATACCCAGCGGATTGCAGATCTTGAAGCATTACGCCAGAGCGAAGAAAAATTCAGATCCTTTGTTGAAAATGCCAACGATATTGTATATGACCTGACTCCTGATGGTATCTTCACCTATGTTTCTCCAAACTGGACAGCCATCCTGGGCCACCCAGTTGATGATGTCATTGGGAAACATTTTTGCCAGTTTGTACATCCCGATGAATTTTCCCTGTGTGATGAACATGTCAGAACCATCCTTTCTACCGGAACAGGGCGGACCGGTATCAAGTACAGGATTCTTCACCATGATGGAACATGGAGATGGCATGTCTCAAACAATGCACCGAACCGCGACGATCAGGGAGAGATAAAATCAATCATCGGCATCGGGCGTGATGTTACTGAACAGAAAAGGATGGAGGACGAATTAAAACAGGCTTACCGGCAGTTAAACCTCCTTTCCGGGATTACCAGGCATGATATCCTGAATAAGATCTCTGTTATCACCGGGCTTCTGGTTCTTGTCAGGGAGATGACAAACAATCAGGAGGCAGAAGAGTATATCAGCAAAATTAATGAGTCTATCAGGATCATCAGGGCACAGATTGAGTTTACCAGGGTGTATGAGGATCTCGGTTCTCATGAACCACAGTGGCAATCACTTGATCAGATCATCGATTCCATCTGGGTGCCTGATTCTGTCGCCATCTCATCAGATACGAAAAATATCTCTGTCCTTGCTGATCCGATGTTTGAGAAGGTGTTCTTTAATTTATTAGACGATTCGATCACTCACGGAGCAAATGTACATTCTATCAGAGTAACTACTGAACCAGAGGAGGATACACTCACTATCATCTGGGAGGATGACGGTGGTGGGATCTCAACTGAGGAAAAATCAAAGATTTTCAATAGAGGGTACGGAGCTCATACCGGACTAGGTCTCTTTTTATCACGTGAGATCCTCAGAATAACAGGTATCACGATAGAAGAGAATGGTGTTCCGGGAGAAGGTGCACGCTTTGAGATCACAGTCCCAAAAGGAATGTGGCGAATTGAAACCCGAAGAGCAGGAGAGCAGAACTGAATGATCACCGATGTCCATGCTTATTGAACCCCTTGTAATAGGAGATCTGCTTGAGAAATTGTCAACCGTCTGCTTTGCAGCATACCTGCTCACAAGGCTTAAGGGCGTAGACAAATACACGGGAAAGGAGCAATCATGGCGATATATCGCCATAATGGCGGTGATTTTTGGGATACTCTATGCATTCGGGTATTATGCAGGGAGCGGTACAGAAACCGATTTCTTAAGCATCAAGAAGATTGGGCCCAATATGGCAGGGCTCATCGCAGGGCCATTTGCCGGAGTCGGAGCAGCAGCTTTTGGTCTTTTTCTTCAGGGAGCCGGAACTGGCGGGATACCGATAGATACCCTACTCACGGAACTCATGAACGGACTTGTGTGTGGGATCGTGTTTCTGCTGAACGGCAGGAGGCTGATCAAAGTCTGGCATGCAGTCCTGCTTGGTGCAGTCCTTACCACTGCTGATTCTATCATAACTCTCTTCTTTTATCAGGGGATTGACCTCTCGAGACTCCTTCTCTTCAACATTGCTTCAATAGAAATTCTGGTGATCGCAACCGGCATGGGCCTCTTCACTCTGCTGATGCATAACGTTGCCAGGGAACGGGAGATAAGCAGCACTGCCTCACGGCTTGAAGGACAGGTTCTTGCAGCTCGGGAGATTCAACTGGGGTACCTGCCTGCAAAGATTCCCTCAATGAAAGGGATCAGGGTTGCTGCAAAGCTGATCCCTATGCATGAAGTGGGTGGGGACTTTTACGATTTTCAACAGATTACACCAACCAGGTGTTTTTTTTGTATCGGTGATGTTGCAGGAAAAGGAGTCTCTGCAGCATTTGTGATGGCTTCATCCCTGACCCTGCTTCGCAATGCACTCATCTACTCGCAAAGCCCGGCTGAGATCCTCTCACAGGTGAACCAGGGGCTTATCAGGAGTAGTAATGACAGTCTTTTTGTAACCCTTCTTGTGGGAATAATGGATATTGAAACCGGTCTGATAACTTACGCTAACGCTGGTCACAATCTCCCATTTCTCATGAGTAAAAACACTGCTACTCTGATCCACATGGAGCCTGACATCCCGGTGGGAACATTTGATGATTACCAATACCAGCAGAATGAATTCAGACTCGAGAGCGGTGAACAACTCGTCCTGTACACCGATGGCGTAACCGAGTGTGAGAATAAAACTGGGATGCTCGGGGTTGAGCCGGTAATAAGAGCACTTTCAGATCTGCAGGGACCAGACCCCGATACCACGGTTCATACTATCACAGAACTTGTGTTTACATATGCTGGAAGCGGGATTCCCAGCGATGATGTGACCGTTCTTGTGATCGGAAGACAGGATTCTTAAGAGTTCTTTTCAGGTAGGATATGATGCTCAAATGTGACTTTGCCAACATCGGCAAACATCGCAGCAATCGGGCAGAGATGCGTCATGGTTCTGGTCATGATTTCTGAGATCTGGTCGCTTCCAATCAGACCGGAAAGTGTGACAACCAGATGTACCCGTTCAAACACAGCGGGGAGTTCCTGCCTTCTCTCTGCCTGAATCCTGATAGTTAGCAGATCAGGAGTGATCCCTTGATCGCTCAGTGATAGTAGGATCTTGATGCCGACGCAACCCCCTAGCGAGGCGATGAGGTACTCGATGGGGTTTGGAATCTTACCTCCTCCACCGAGATGAACATGTGCATCAATCGGAATTGCCAGACCTGAAGAGGTTTCAGCAGTGAATTTCATGCCGCCCGTATGAGAGACGATCATAGAGACCGGTTGAAACTCCATCCGTGACTGATCCCAGGTTATATCAGATTTCATGGTACTCATACAGAGTTAGCAAACCTAAACTTTTTGCAGATTAAAAGTGGTCTCTTAAACCACCATGGAATCAGCCAACAAGAACGATACTGATATTATCAGGACCTCCACCATCAAGACATGCCTTCAGCAGGGCATCAGTGGCTGACTGAAGATCACTTCCCATACCGAGGGTGAAGATGATGTCATCCCTGACAACCTCCCAGACTCCGTCAGTGCAGATCAGAAATCGTCCGGTGCCGGACCATGGAACCAGGTTTACTAATACCGTAGGAGCAGCCCTGCTGGGATCACCTGATATTGAAGCTGTTATAATGTTACGGTACTGGTGTGTATACATCTGGTCGCTTGTTATGGCCCCGCTGTCACAAAGTTCCTGAACAAGCGAGTGATCATGGGAGAGTCGTTCTGCCTTTCCATTATCGATGAGATACACCCGGGAGTCCCCACAGTTGAAGATGAGTGCATGATCAGAAAAGAGGACTAACCCTGCAACTGTTGTCCCAAAACCGGTATATGAGGGATCAGCACGGACAATCCTGTCAAGAGTCTCTTTTGCCCCTTGGATCATCGCCATGACTGCTGTAGGGGACTTAGGAACCTGAACCAGTGAGCAGTACTCCAGAACAGTACGGCTGGCTACCTCACCGTGAACTGCGCCACCTATTCCATCTGCGACCATGAAGAGAGCAGGCAGGTCAGGAATATCTGCAATCTCAGCCTGGTCCATGCTGGCAGTATTGATCACCTTTCCCGGAACCAGGATGCTGTCCTCGTTACCTGACCGGAGGTATCCACGATGGGTGAGGTAAGAACAGCGTGGTGACATCATGAGATCTACTGTACCTAATACCCGGATCCAGAAGAGTATTCTGATCCACAAAATACACCTTTACCAAGATTTCAGAGATGACCGTGCATCTTTAAGGTTCACCGATAAACCGTAACTAAAAGGAGGAGAAGACTGCACCATTTTCCGATCACCCCAACTGCATATATCTATATCTGTACCAGATTGACCGTCAGGAAGGCACGACTCATTAAAAAAGACCAGTATATGCGGCTTTTAAACATGGATCTCAACCAGATTAGCAGATTTATTGGTGAGACCGAATACCAGAACGAGGTGAACGAACTTGCCGGTAGTCTCTCTGGAATCGCTTTGATTGAAGGAGCCCTTACCAGAAACCTTGCTGAAACTTACCAGAGTGTGGTTGCAATAACTCCCGGAACCCTTCATGAACTCACCGTACGGTACCTTGCCAGATGGGATATCTGGAACGTGATGCTTGTGCTCCGGAGCAGACAGTTCAATATCCCTGCCGACCAGATACGGCAGGTACTGATCCCAGCAGGAGGGATATCTCCTGGACAGATAGAGGCGCTGCTCTCACAGCGTACAATAAATGATATTATCGAGGGGCTTGAGAAGTGGGAACTGTATCCAATTCTAAAAGACGGTTTTGCCACAGGATATCGGAAAGGGCTGTTTGCAGAGGTTGAAAACTCCCTCTACATGTCATTTTACAAGAATTATTACAAGGATGCAAAATCTGGTATCAGAGGTGGTGATGCTATCCTTCCGTACATGCGGTTTGAGATAGACATTGTCAATATCAGAAACCTCTTCAGGCTCAGGGCCGGAAGCAGGGTGACCGACATCAAACCATACATAATACCGGGAGGAAACCTGAGGCCTGAATATTTCCAGCAGATGTATCCTGTAGAAGATAAACAGCAATTTGTTGCAGGAATGCAACAGGCGAAGATCCTGCCGATTCTGATGGAGGCACTGCAGGATGTGAGATGCAATGAGTCAGTCTGCGAGGCTGATGCTGCAGATCTCATCTGGAAACTCTGGGCTGAACGAAAGACACCCCTCTTTGCGATGATGATGGCAGTCACGAGACTTCGTCTTCATCGTCTCGAACAGATTTCAAGGAGATACCCTTTCTCGGTTTTGCCTATTCTTTCGTACCTTGAACACAAGAGGCATGAGGTTGCGAACCTCCGGGCTATTGCAAGGGGAAAACAGTTCGGCCTTGATGCTGACCATATCAGGCGATACTTGGTTATGTAGAGGGAGTCATGGCCTATCAGACTGATGTGAAACCAACCCGTGCCGGCCTTCTTGCACTTAAAAACAGACTCAGGATGGCTCGGAAGGCATACAATATCTTGAGTATGAAATTAGACGGGTTGATCCTTGAGGTGACACGTCTTGCTCCTCAGGTAAAAAAGGAGCACGAACTCTTGATCAAACGCTACAACCGGACCCGGTTTCTGATTGCCGCAGCGTATATGATAGAAGGAACAGTAGGTGTGACCGTCGCTGCCTACTCGGTTGAGGTAAAGCCAGAAATCGACCTCTCACAGCGCAATGTCTTTGGAGTCAAAGTTCCGGTGATCACCGGAAAAAACGTTAAGACAGACGTGATTGAACGAGGGTACGGACTGCTTGGAACAACCCTTGTCATTGACGATCTCGCTGACTCATACGAAGAACTCCTCGATGCCATTATCGTATACGCAGGAAATGAAGCAACACTTAAGCGTCTTTTGGCAGAGATTGAGCGGATCAGCAGAAGAGTCAAGGCACTTGAACACATGGTTATCCCAACTCTTGAGGAGACTGAACTGTATATCTCCCGGATGCGTGATGAGATGGAACGTGAGGATACGAGCAGGCTCTTTCATGTAAAAAGAAGAAAAGAGGAAGCAGCTGAAAAGACTGATCAGGAGAGGAAAAACAAAGCCCTGGAATGAGTTGGATCAGACCAGTGGGCCGGGTGTCTTTTCTCCAATTACCGGAAGAGCTGTGTGGCTGACCAGAATCTGATTTGGTATTACAGCAAGCCGTGCCAGAAGCAGTTCCTTGCCTCTCCTGGTGAGGATAAAGATAGGAACTACAGTTCCTGCCTGCATGAGAGCCTTTTTTCCGCATACTTCCCTGATATGACGGGATGCACAGCCGGTTGAAATGTCAGCAACTTCTGAGATTCTTACTGCATCCTCACGTGAGGTCCCGGTGACATGAACAGCCATGATAATAGCAGAAGGATCTGCGTTTCTCACGGCTTCTGCCGCATCTGCACCTGCAACGGTTACAAGCAGACGGGAATATCCAGCCTTGTGTGCAGCAGCAATTCCGGCTAGTGGATCTATGGATGCATACACTGGATCAGGAACGATTCCTCCACCGGCTTCTATCCGTTCAATGACAGACCTGATTGGAGAGGTTGAGACAAGGCCCGACATCCGGCCTCCAATCCCCTGGGCCATTGCTGGATCAGTCACTACAACTGTTCCCGCACCATCACATGCCAGAACTGCTGCATCAATGATCCCTGAGGCGAGACCCGTGCGGGTGAGCTCAGACGCACCGAATCCGACAAAATCATCATCAGAAATGAGTGAACGTTCAGGAGTACACATCCCAAATGCTTCAATCCGGTTCTCAATATTTTTCTTTACCGCTTCTGGTGTGAACTCTTCGACCGGGCATGCAAATCTTTTTGCAAGAGGGCAATCGGTGATAACTGCTTCGCCGACCTCCACAACTTTTCCATCCCGAACAACTATTCTGGATCGTCCAATCGCTTCAATGATGTGTTCATCAGTCATGGATACCTCTTAAGAGCGAGAATGGCCCCTCCTGCAAGAGCAGGGAAAAGGATTAGAAAGCCAGAACCAGATTGCTGTGTCTGGGTTGGCGTCGGAGTTGGTGGGAGAGGGAAGGGAGTGCGGGTAGGGCCTGGAGTGAAGACCGGAGTAGGTTCATCAGTTTGTCTGGCTGTTGTCGTCGTACTGACCGGAGCAGGAGTTACATCAGCAGTCTCCTCTGCTGTGGTTACTGCGGCACTTACTCCTGCCTGCGATGTGGGAAGAGTGAGTTTAATATTGTCAATATAGCCTTCAGCCTGGGGCCCTGATGTTCCATCACCAATCGAAGTGAGATATAATTGTGTCAAATCCTCCATCTTCCCAGATACTGGAGCCGAGGCAGTGAAAATGACATCAGGAGAGCCCTGCTCCTGTACAACAATGGATGCACGGCTATCTGCTGCGTAGTATGTCAGTTTTACATGGTAGGTTGTGTTGTCCTCAAACCTTACCGTTGAACCAGAACTACCAGTCGAGGGACTTGATCCAATAAGGTTAAGAGAATTCTCCTTTGAAACCGTTTTAAGATAAAAAAGTCTGCCATCTTTCTTGTTAGCCAGTTCCACCATTAAAAGAGGCCCTCTCTGGCTATCTTTCTTGTCTGTACCGATTCCGAATCTAAAGGTTGATCCGTCATCGGTTTTTTCCGGAGTCACATCAAACTCAAGAATAAACTGACCGTTCACCTTTTGAGGAAGAGCGTAGGCAGAATACCCGCCGGTGCCTCCTTCGAGAAGATAATGATATCTTCCGGTCTCAACTTCAGGGTAAAACCGGTCTTTGCTATTGGTGATCCAACCATCTCCATTTGTAAAGTCTGTTGAATAGACGACCGAACCGTCATCAGCAGGGGCAGCGGAGCAGGGGAAGGCTGCTGCTGCCAGGCAGAAGAACAGAATTACAAAGAACATGTGGGGGGTATACAGATGCATGATACTCAGATCTATTCTGACTGAAAGGATGAATATCTGCTCGTCAGGCAAGAATTTCTAATGCACTGACTGGTGAAAAAAGATGGTGTTATCCCCGCTGGAACTCTGAAATTCCACCCTGGAAGTTCATCGCCCGGCTTGACTTCTGGTAGAAGAACTTCTGATCGCTTCCTGGTCCAAGGCCGACAAACCTGAGCTTCGGGGTCTTGACATATTTGTACTCTTCTTGGTCGATGTAGAGTTTGTCATACACATCTCCTGCCGGTATTGTAAGGTTCAGAGTGGATGAGAAACTATCATATCCACCAACCTTGAAGTCGTTCACCGGACCACGGGCTATGATCTCCTCGTTCTTTACCAGTGTCACATCATTGAAATTAAACGCTACGAATTGATTTTTATCAGATGATATCGTTCCATCTGATGAGCCTCCACCATAAATGAGTTGGATGATGTCTCCGGGAGTGAATTGGTAGATCTTGCCTGCTATCTTGATAGAACTGACCGGATCAGTAATCCTCATTCTAATGTATCCGTCAGGTTCAAGGTTTCCGGCTACACTGTTTGTCATATAGACATCCATCTTGGTCGGAGCGGTTACGTTGATCCCAACAGGAGGAGAGAATTTGTTAGTCCCATACGCATTTGTGACTGTCAGGGTGACATTGTAATCCCCGCCATTTTGGAAGATGTGAACCGGGTTCTTATCTGTTGACTGGGTACCGTCTCCAAATGACCATTCATACTGTTTCGGACTTCCGGTTGATAGGTCAGTGAACTGCACGGTAAGCGGGGATTGTCCACTCTTTGGTTCTGCAAGATAGTTTGCCATCGGTGGCGAACCTATGATAACATAGTTTTCAGCAGTCTTTCGGTTTGATCCATACGAATTGGACACCAACAGGCTGACAGTATAGGAGTTTGGCACAAAGTATGTGTGAACCGGGTTCTGTAGTGTTGAGGTAGTACCATCACCAAAACTCCAGAGCCAGTTCCCGATCTTTCCATAACTCATATCGCGGAATGAGACGGTCAGTGGTGGATCTCCGACCAGTGGATCAGCAGTGAAATCAGCAGCTGGTGGCTGGTATGGATCAGCATCCTTGAATTGTACAGGAATGATAGTCGCTGCCGGTGCCGGTGTTGAGGTTGCCACAATCTCGACCGGAATTGGAGTTGCGCTTACCTTTGGTGGAGGGTCTATTCGTGCCTTGTCGATGAGAACGCTCTCACCCTTGTCAGTCATGTAATAGATCTCAACAACCCTGGGAGATTCTGGTGCCGGGTAGAAAAGTTGGACATTCTCTCCTTCAGACCAGGGCCAGGCTCCGTTCATGAAGTTGAGATTCTGATTGTTTACCACATCACCGTTGACCCTGACAACAAGACGGTCTGACGGAAGCGGATCTCCGCTTATGTGATGCATCACAATCGAATCACCTTCTCCCTCGATTGAGATGGACGCTTTCGGTATCTTCTCAGTGATCGGGTTCCATAAGACAAGAGAGAGCCCGAGACCAAAGAGGACAATCATGACCACCGCCAGTACGATGATCGTCTGCATTTGAGACATCGCCTGATCATATCGCATTATTGAATCACCCATCCGAATAATTTGAGGTTGCTGCCCCATTTTCAGCAACCTTCAGAATCGTTTTGTTAATGTTGAACCTGCTTCTATTTGTTTGATAGTAAAATCATTACATTGATAAAGTGGAGACTTCATACGACCCCACACCGCCTCTAAAGGTGAATCCTGCCGCATCCTGCACACTGAAGAGAAGTTTACCGTATGAATCAAGGCCCACGTTACTGAAGATGATCTGCTGGCCTGGTGCTGCATTTACCACCGGCTGGCCTCCAACGAGGCCCTTCGCACCATCTCTGCCTGCTATTGCTTTGATGGTGAGATCTGCTGTTTCAAACTGGAGGTACTGATCGATATTGATGACTGATACAGTTCCCGTCTCAACTTCTTCTCCATTTACAACCATGGTAACATTTCCATAATTACAGTTAAGGACGGCATTTGATACAACCGTCAGATCTCCATTTCCTCCGCTACCAAGAATTAGTTCAACATGATCTCCAGCATTAAGATAATGATCACGTCCTGCGATCCTAATGTTGGTTCCCGGGCCCTTTACTGTGAAGAAGAGCTTCGCATCAGCACTAATCTGTGCCTTACCGGTTCCCTGGATAATAGTGTCCTGCCTAAGTGATGGAGCAACAGTCACCTGTCTGGTCTGAGGAACTGAATCATCCTCTGGATCACAGAATCTGACATCAAGAGAGATATTGTATGCGCCCGGGAATGGGTAGACATGAGTCGGACTCCGTTTCATTGTAGTTGTGCCGTCGCCAAAGTTCCAGACCCGGTTTCTGATACAGCCGGTTGAGAGATCATTACACTGAACAGTTAGCGGTGCAGCTCCAGATACAGGCTGAACATCCATACTTACTCCTCCCATTGTAACAGGTGCTACAATTGGGACCTGCGTCTGGGCTGGTGTCTGTGGCACAGGCTGCAACGGCACTTCAGGTGAAGCTGGCTGCTGGCTTGCCGGCGGGGGAGTTACAGGTGAAGTATTCTGAGGAGGAGCCTGCTGATCCGGAGTTATCATCGGCAGTGGTGTTGGAGTCGAAACTGGTTGGACCGTTGTTGTATAAACGGTATACTCGGTTGACTTTGGTTTATAGAGCAGAGTTACAACTGCCGGCTTGGTATATCCTGATGTGTCTACTCTGAGCACTGTCCCTGACGACCAGGGCCATGATCCCCCACCCATGAGCATATATTTATCAGATGATGCAGCTGCCCCGTTGACCTGAACTGTAAGGAATTCCTCGCTTAGTGGTGCCCCTCCGGCATGGTAGAGGAAGAGATCCTCTCCGGTCTGACTTGGATTAATAATTACATCAGGAGCTTTATCGGAGAATGCCGGGAGTACAAAGAGGATAGCTGCAACAAGTATTGCTGCTATGGCTACCGCAGCGACGATGAGATACCTGATATCTATTTCAAGTCCCTCTTTTTCTTTTGCCGGTTCAGGCTCTTTTACCTGTTCCTGCACATTTTTATCGATTGCTGGTTCTTCTTCTGTATCATCCAGTTCCAACTCATCATCAAATGAGTCGTCTGTTGACTCTTCGGTATGCTTTTGTGCCTGATCCTGGGCCGATTCTGCAATCAGCTCCTCATCATCAAGCAGTTCAAGCATATCATCTTCTTCTTCATTCATGGAATAACTCCAGACTATCCCGGGGCGGCAGGCAGATAAACAGGGTAGATATCTGTATGATACCTATATTAAAGATCTTATATAAAATATGGCACGTAAAAGAAAAGGTAATAGTGTATTATTTCCGGCCGTTTACGCCATAACCCCTTATACGATGAAGTGCGTCATTTACCGTCAGTACTTTCTGTTCGTTTTTATTGATCCGATTATCGCCTTATTTTACAAAAATGCGTAGCATATTCACGAAAATATGAGCACCAAAAAAACCAGAGTGTTAGGACACGAGTCCTACCTTGTGGGGAAGATCCGGATCTATCTCACTCGCTTTTCTCAGGTTCATGGCGTACCCTCCATAATCCCCTGTGGATTTCTGTACCACAGCAAGATTGTACCAGGCCCATTGGTTAGTAGGATCTAATGCAATTGCATCGCTGAATGCCTGTTCTGCTTCCGGGTAATGAGCAAGAGCCTGCTCTGCTGTTCCAAGATGATACCAGGCCCAGGCATTCTTTTGATCTGACTTTATTGCATTCTGGTACATTGTTATCGCCTGAGGGATCTGGTTTCGCTCTTGTAGGAAATTTCCCCTGAATATCCAGGCCCAGGTATTATTTGCGTCAGTGGTGGTCGCATTTTTAAAGGCATCATATGACGGAGTGAACCAGTTCATCCCCTGCATTGCCTTTCCCAGGTTGAGCCAGGCCCAGGTATTATTAGGATCGAGTTCGGTTGCGTTTCTAAACGCTGCTGCCGCATCCGGATATTTACTCTGGTTTAACAGTTCCACCCCCTTGTCATACCAGGCAGTGGAATCTTCTGCAAAGCAGCACTGGGCAATGAGTACTAGAGAGAGGAGGGTAAAGAAAAACACAAGGGATCGCATAGAGGATGAGTAGGATATCATCCCTCATCATACCTTCCCTGATGGGAAAAGTGGGAACTGGTAACAGTACAGAATTGAGATTTTCACGTTGATATTTCAAACCAGATGTATCAACGTTTGATAAGGGTCAATCACTCATTGAAAAATTTCATACAGGACAATCAGTTTTAAGAAGAGATATCATCGTATCTGAATATTAAACCGGGTTTATGCTAATAAAAAATAAGTTGTATTTAGCAACCTATCCCTGTTTGGCAACAACCAGGTAAACCTGTTCCTGATTTGTCTGATCAGAGCGGCCTGCCTGCGGGTTATTACTCTGGAACCGGTGATGTGACGATGGGTTATCATTTCGATCAAATCCCTGGTTGTGTTTTTCACCTGGGAGAGCCTGATCTCCTGATGTTCCTTGAGTAATCTTCTCCTTGTTCGGACATTGATTATACATTTTTCTACCTGATTCAGGAGAATTTCCCGACATTTTTTCCTGGTTATCCCCGTTACGTGGCCCAGTGAACCGGTCAATTTCACCAGGTTCCATACTAGAGTCCCTCATGCAGGGACAGGTATCATCACGGGAACCCATCTCATGGTCTTCCCGTCCCTGTTTCATCATGCCGGGACACCCCTGATTCGGTCTTGAATGATCGGGGGAATTTTCTGATAACTTTGAATCATGATCGCCCTCGTTGTGAGGACCTGCATCATCAGGTTTCATCATTTTCATCTGACCGTGATGTGCCATCCTACAGCCGTGCTCGCCACCAACATTTTCCGGTGATGATGAACCAGACTCTCCAGAACCAGGCCAACCACTGGATCTGTGCATCTGATCACCATTATTTCCCTGGCCAGGGGCTTTCATCTTTTCGTTATTCTTCGGGAAGGAATCTGTCGGGTTGTGACCGGAGGTTCCTTTGTACATGAGGAGGAATCCGGTTCCTGCAAATAACAGGACCGCAATGACTACCAAAGATGCACAAATGAGCAATGTTCTGTCTACCAATATATCACCATCATTGTTCTTGATGTGAGAGAGATTTCAGTCCCCGCAAATACAGAATTACAAAGTCTCGATGGGGATAATAAGAATATTATACTGGCAGTTAGGGATGACGAACCTCAAGGTTGTGTGGCCCTAGCGATCAGATGCGGGATGCGTCTCAAATGTGAGAAGGCCTACAGAAGGCTGCTATTGAGGTTTTGGCACGCTGTTTGATATAAACATCAGAGGGAGACCAACAGGGGATATGGGGGGCCTGATAAAACGATTAAATCGGGAGAATCAGGTATTTGAGCCTATATTTAAGGTAAATTTTAGTAGGAATTTTGGGAGGATCAAAATGAGGTTAATTTTGGAAAACAAGGCTACAGTTTAGGATATTTTTAGAGAGATCTAATTATTATGTAAACAGATCTGAAAGACGTGCCTAAATCATTCAAGTACTATTTGAAAAATATATATCCTGAATAGTCAATACTGGTATAATTGGTCATGGTGGATACGCAGAGAGAGTCCGGATTATCAGAAGTGATTGGGTTTATCTTAATAATTGCAATTCTCGTTGTCGTCGCTTCATTGTATGTTACCTATGTGGTCCCTGCTCACGGAAGAGAGGCAGAGATCGCCCATATGACATATATAAAAAACCAGTTCGTAGATTTTAAGATGTCAATGGATTCGTTATGGATAAACAGTCAGGTGAATACTTCGTTAGCTCAGAATATTGAGATGGGGACATTAGGGCAGAAAACGGAGGGCCAATTTGTCTTTCTTCCCTTAACCCAGCCAATAGGATCAGACGGAGAGATGAAGGTCGATACAGGATCAGGGAACGGGTTGATAAAGATTGAAATCAAAGGGTTGTTTAAGGATACATCTGATGGAGTCACTTCACTTTTCACATCTAAATCAGATTTATCCAATCTGATATCTGTAAATCCAGATTTGTACCGACAACTGCTTTATTACCAATCACTGTATCCATCAAAGTTCACCAACATGATCAGGATACCGGTTCCTGTTCATCCAATAATTACAAGTCGAATTCCAGATTCGCCAAACGATTTTTCATCAAACCAGTCAATTACATATCATCTTTGCGATATTTATCCTAATTCTACGAATAGTGGAACATATCAGACCACATCAAACTGGACAGCATCAATTGATCTCCTGCGAGTTCCTGCATTTTCTGTTCCTGAAACAAATGCTACAGCATATAATTTAGCCAAAAGTCCCTATCAGATGAAAGTGGATTACCGGTATGACCTAATAATGAGTTTAACAAAGTTGAATCAATCTACAAATACAAGATACCCTGTTTTTCAAAATTTCACCCTGAATAGTTCACCCACAAGACCTTTAGAATATTGGATAAACATTCAGGATCCTGCATATGGGCTGGATACACTCGGCCCCATGGACGTAAAGTGGTTCAATGGAACATTATTGCAACAATACAATGGCACAGCAGATATTACTAAAAACTGGGATGTAAACGTTAACAAATCTGTAGATACTTCAACTGCAATAAACACAACAGATCTCGATTCAGCAATACGATCCTCTTACATAAATATTCCAGTTACAACTGGACCAACATCAATGGGAAAATTCTCCTACACCGGGAGGAACTACTACTGGGTACCACAAGAGTATTATTACCAATTCGGCGGAGTATTCTTAAAACAGAATGGAAGTGTATCCAAATTACTTCCACTTGTCTCACTAGGAGTTGCAAAAAATCTTTCAAATAGTGACATCCCATCGGTGAGCATTACTAAACTAATCATTACAGGAGAGGATAACCAGGATATTTCCGGAACAACACCAGTACAGGTTTCATCCAGGGTTTCACGAATTTGGAGAGGAGTGGTGACAGACCAGATATCTCAAAGACAGTATTACCTCGCACCAGTTACACAGAATGCTGATGATGTCATCATTACCATCTCTAATCTACCAGACAATACGAGAGAAGCATGGAGAAGTGCATTTAGTTCAATTATCCATGCTGCAAACACATCTTCAGGATTTCAAACAGATTGGGCTTATTTATCTTCTGCCGGAACGGCGGGAAACCTTACCTTTCAAGTAAAGAGTTCTGGAGGAGTATATTTGGATTATTCTGAGGTAGATGTAAATATTATCCTTCAGCCAGTGGGATGGCAGGGGTCATAATGATAAAAGAACCTGGATTATCAGAGTTAATATCCGCTCTTCTTTTAATTGTGATTTTGGTCTCTGCTGCTTCTGTTGTTCTTGTTGTTTTAACCTCTCAGTATCCTCCAAAAATTATCCCTGATCCTCGTCTTGAAATATGGAATGAAACCACCATTAACGAAAATGTAACAAACAATACAATTTATATTCAGTCAAGAGGAGGAGATCCTGTTGATGAAAATGAATACCTATTCAGGGCAATTCCAATCTCCGGGCCTCCCTACACGTTTTACTCAGACTCACCAACAATAAGCAACACAGCAGGAACAAACAACTTAGTAACAGGGAATACCATCAATTTCTCTGTAAATATGACACCAATTATCTCTTCAGTTCAAGTTATCTACAGAAATAACGGCAATGGGCATGATAGTGGATTATATGAGGTATTGATGTATGAAAAGAAGTTCCTTAAAACTTTACCAAATTCATCACCCACATCAACGAATGCTCCAACCGATTATTATTTTGTCCGATTATTAACATCGGGGAGCGGAACGGTTGTACCTAGCGGGGGAACAACAACTACATTAGATGGTTTTACAGTAGTAAAAGTCCCGGTTGGAACCCAGATTTCATTGACTGGTACAGCAACATCCGGGATTATCAATCTTGCAACCAACAGGACTGAGTTCTGGACACAAGACCACATGAATAGCACCGAAGCAGATTCCATTCCTAATGCAATCGGAAAAACCACAACCACATTCTCTCCACTAATAAATACAAATCAGACCGTTTATTTTAGTTTTGGACTACCCGAGTCCCATATTACCATTTTCAACCTGGGTGCAGGGGGAATAGTAAGTAATGGTTCTGTATCAATTTCAGATGGAGGGAGTTACACATTTACGGTTACCTCCGGTGATCCATTTAGTGCCCTATTCTCTGCTACAGGTTCAGGAACGATCAGTACCCTTCGATGGATTTCTGGAACAGCAACTGATGGTAACTCGGTAATATCAGGAGGGGAAAATGTCAAAAATGCTGCAAACAACACAACGTTTACCTATCTAAACTCATCCGTGACACAGGATATATCCCTTGCAGTAATATTTTCGCCATCATACTCAATTAAAGCTACAACCGGACTCGGAGGAACGATCTCCCCACTTGGAGTAACCAACTATTCGGCTGGTTCCACACCGACATACACAATAACTGCATCAGGTGAAAACAGATCTTATGAGATCCTTGTTGATGGAGTTGCATGGACAGATATTAATCCTGCTCATAAAACACAAACATACACATTCAGTCCATTGACTGGATCCCACACAATCCATTCACGATTTGCAATTCAGGGAGTTTGGGGAAACTATTGGGGAAGTGCAACGGTTAATGGAAGTTATAATGATCCAGATAACCGCAGGGCTGTTGGAGTTCGAAACAGTTATCCATGGCAATATATTGAATCAACCACTGCATGGAATAAACAACTGCATCATCACATTCAGTTCGCTGACTCTTTGGCCATGTCAATTCCAGCGACTCCAGCATATTCAACACTTGAAGCTGCATGGCCAAACGGGCCTAATAGAGTACCGATCAGTACAACAAATGCAGTAGGATCCAATACCGATAAAGATTATTTCTATGTTAATTGGAGTGGATTAATGTTTATCGAAAATCCTGGATCCTACCGATTCTGGATAAGGGCCGATGACGGTATCAAACTGTTTATTGATGGAGTTATGCAGTCAATCGACGCACGAGCCTGGATTAAACCATATCCACCAGATGCAGCAGACTGGTATCCATGTACAACAGATCCTTCCGTTGTAATCCCAGGATGGCATACATACACGATCTGGTATTATGAAAATGCAGGAAAGGCTGCAGCTGAACTTCGGTACCAGTTACCTGGAACAACATCAAACGCCTATAATGCGAATTTCTTTACAGACCTGTATTATCTTGTTGATTAGAATGAAAAAGAGAGAAGGTGCAGTATCTGAGGTGATAGGTGGATTATTACTATTGGTGATGGTAATAGCCGGTTTAACCATCATTATGACGATGATACTAGGCCAAATTCATACCGATACCATTCCATCAACCGATCTTATCCCAATTGATGAAACAAATACATCCACCGGCTATCATACTGTAAAAATTGTTCATAATGGAGGCGATGCACTTTCTGATGATGAGATCGAGGTATTTATAGACGGAGTCGATTCAACCTGCGACTCATATTTTACCAAAAATAAACGAGCATTCTGTATTCAGGGAGAAATTTTTAAACCGGGAGATACACTAGCATTTAAGCCTAAAAAGTCGCCAATCCATAGTCTCACCATATATTACCAGCCCCATGGATCGAATGCATCCAGTCAGGTATTGTTCCAGACATTAAAATTCACCAAAGTTAATATTTCAGAGTCCATCAATGGAATTCCATCAAATTGGTCAACATATACCGAACCACCGGTCATATCATCGATAACCATTTCACCAACAACACCACTCAAGGCAGGCTCAACAGCAACAGTATCGTGGACAGTAACAAATCAAATTCCGGTTTATGGTGCAGAAGTCAGATTAACAGGGCCTGGTGTGAATACAGTTGTCTCATCATCCACATATGACTCACTCTCCTTTACAGTACCAACAGTATCAGGTTCAGGTTATTCTCTTGTCATCACCGTTCGTGACATGAACGGGAATGTTGGAACCGGCACCAGTAATCCTTTTTCTATACAGGATGTACCTGTTGTTATGCTTCAATCTCCAAATGGTGGAGAATCATGGACTGAAAAGAGTACGCATTCAATAGTCTGGAGTTCATCAAGTCTTACTGGCATTAGTCAGACATCTCTATCTTTTTCAAAGGATGGGGGATCTACGTGGTCAACAATCTCTTCATCCCCGGGATCAAGCTCATATTCTTGGATTATTCCCACCGGCTCGAAAACAGATTTGGGAAAAATAAATGTAACCGCATGCAATTTTGCCGGAGATTGTAGTTCAGACATCAGTGACGGGGTTTTTCAGATCTCCACCTCCTCGTCATCAGGAACCATTACAGTGACATCACCAGTATCTGGTGCCGCACTCAATGGAGCAGGAAAATATCCAATTACCTGGAGTATCACATCCTCATTTAATGTTATCTCCATTGACCTAAAATACACAGACGGATCTTCCTGGATCCCTATCCAAACCGGCCTTTCCGGAGTTGGTTCATATGACTGGACAACTCCAGACACTCCCGGGACTAGATATCAGGTTTCTGTTACAGCCCATATGAGTGACGGATCAACTATATCGGGACTCAGTGGAGTATTTACTATACAACAGGTAGCCCCGACTGTTGTTGTTGAATCACCAAATGGTGGAGAGATATGGTCTATCGGATCTACTCAACAGATCAAATGGAATGCTACATCTGGATCAGGGATTTCTTCAGTAAATCTGTTGTACTCTATATCAGACAGTCCAGTTACAACAGCAATAGCATCAGGGATATCTAATACAGGGACATTCTCATGGACTGTCCCTGCAGTACCATCACAAAAGGTAAGAATAATTGTCAAGGCATTTGGTTCTAATGGGCTCACTGGTACTGATAAAAGTGATAATTATTTCCAGATTAAAGACACCACGGCACCTACAATCTCTATCACAACACCAAGGGGAGGAGAAATCTGGCAGCAAAATCCAAGCAGCAACCCACAACAGATTGTATGGATTGCATCAGATAACGTAAACGTTGATCATGTTAAACTAGAGTACTCTACAAATTCAGGGGGTTCTTACACTCAAATCACTTATGCCGAAACTCTGAATAATATTGGGTATTTCTATTGGTACGTCCCAAACACTCCCTCAACAACGTGTACAATACGGGGTACTGCATACGATTTTGCTGGAAATTCAGCAACTGCAGTGAGTAATGGATTATTCACGATCAAGAGTTGATGATGACGGATAAGGCGATTTCAGATATCATTGCAGCGATTTTGCTTATTAGTATCGTTACTGCATCCATGGGGATCGTGGGAGTTATGGTTACCAGAGACATTGTGCCTACAAAAATCCCACATATGAACTTTGAGGCCTGTATCAAAGGTGGAACGATTTACTTATACCACACAGGAGGAGACTCACTCAACCCAAAAGAATCTGATGCGGATTTCTATATTAATCTTCTTGATTTAAACAAACAGATCATTAAAACTATCAAACTGATGCCCTGGTCGGGCGATCTATGGACAGTAGGTCAGGTGAGGAATGTATCAACCGAGATGCATCCAACAATGGATCCATCTATAAAATATGTTCAGATCATTGCCAAACCTGTTGGAGGTGGAGAAAACCTCATTCAGTGGACACAAACTGGTAACTGTAATGGAACTCCATTTTCACCAGGACCAGGGTGTCTTGCCAGAGCATTTGCAGATTACTCATATATCCCGGATTCACCTGATTCATTAAAAATATCATTTATTGATAAATCCAAATATGACGATCCATCATACCCGATAACTGCATGGGAGTGGAATTTTGGGGATGGGTCTGTAGGTAATACTCCCAACCCAACCCATACATACTCCAAATCTGGAAATTATACCGTGCGACTACGAGTACATAATGCCTGTGGTAATGATGAATTTTCACATTTGATTCAGGTTGGAACCTGTTTGTCAAGTGTGACTGCATCCATTAAAACTGATCCAAACCCCCCCGAATCACTCACCGGAACACCCTTGGCGGTTACTTTCTGGGATAATAGTTCCATTTCTTCTGGTTCTACAATATCAAATTATGAATGGGACTTTGGAGATGGAACGACAGCCACAGGACCAGGACCACATACGAGGACATATTCTTATGGAATCTATTACGTCCGGCTTGTTGTAACTGATGAATGTGGAAACATTGGCACAGACTCAAAACAGGTCACAGTTACTTCAGAGAGTGACTGTACGGTATCAGCGGCTATCAGTCCTGAACCATCATCAGGGAGAACCCCCCTTCAGGTTACGTTCTACGACAATTCAACTACAACAAGAGGATGGATCAATAGTTGGGTATGGACATTTGAAGATGGTTCTACCAGTTCTGGTCAAGGCCCATATACTAGAACGTATACAAACCCGGGTCCGGGAGATAAGACATATACAATCGTTTTAAAGGTCGGAAACACCTGTGGAGCAACTGGAACAGCCAGCACAACTGTTACAGTTCATCCACCCTGTGAAGAGGTAATTACTGACTTCTTATACACAGTCAATTCTTATAATCCCCTTAACATTACATTTATAGACAATTCAACGACAGCAAAAGACATCAAAATTACAAATTACCTCTGGGATTTTGGTGATGGAACTACCTCTACAGAAAAAGATCCAACACACATTTACTCTGATGTAAAAGGGTATACAGTCTCTCTCACAGTAACAAACGAGTGCGAATCTAAAGATACGGAAACAAAAACACTTGCATACAATTGTTATCACACCATCACACCAACCGCTGGAACCGGGGGCTCAATATCTCCATCATCACCAACATCCGTTATTTGCGGCGCGAATCAGACATTTACAATAGCCTCCAGTGCCTGTAATAACATCAGTGATATAATAATCAATAATACATTACATCTAGGCCAGGTAAAAAGCCCATATATCTACAATTTCACCAAAGTTCTTTCAGATCAGAGTATAAACGCTCAGTTCACTCCAATAACCTATTACATAAATGCAACTGCAGGAGATAACGGCACTATTTCACCTTTAGGAACTGTTATACCGGTAACATGTGGAACAAGTAAAACATTCACAATAGCAGCAAATTCCTGTTACAGAATCCAATCCATCACTATCGATAATACCACATTCAATATCACAACAGGTACAAATACCACAACCTTTGACTCTATTGATAAAAATCACACAATTAGAGCTGAGTTTACCGGAAAAACATCCAATATCAATACGGTGGTATACCCAAGTGGTACCGGGAGTATTACTCCTGCAGGCCCTCTCACAATGGCATGCGGAAGCTCCAAGACATTTACAATAGAACCCGTAGGTTGCTACAATATTACAGAAGTAAAGGTAAACGGGACTGTAAAATGTTCAGGATCACAGTGTACGAATCCCTATTACTTGACGTTATCAGACATTAGATACGACCAGAATATTCAGGCTAATTTTTCGATGAATGGACCATATTATATCAATGGAACTGCATTCAGAGCGTATACCAACGACGATATAATTGATATTTATGAGCCACTCAACCAGGGGATAAGCCCATTAGGTCTAATTCCAGTAAATTGCGGTAATAATCAATACTTTTCCATGAGTTATCCCGGATATATACTTACTGATGTAATTATTGACGGGACATCAGTTGGCCAGATAAACCCATCGAATCCATACTTTACATCAGTTACATCTAATCATTCCATATCAGCAATTTATACAACAGAATGTGAGAAGGTAGATGGGTATGTTATCAACCAGACAACTGGTTCTCCGGTACCAAACATTAGAATTACGCTGACCAACAGTGACGGAACCAATCCACGATATCGATACACTAGAAATGATGGATATTTCATATTTCCAGTTACCATAAATTCGGGTAAGCATATGAATATCTATTGTTACAATTCTCCGGTATGGACCTCTGTTTACTGGAGGTACTGTTATAAGAATAATATATGTACAGATATGGGACCTAGGGATAGACCCTGGGTTGTTAATGATTTTGTGATCAATAAGGGGGCAAAATGTGGACCAACATTCTGGTTTGAGGGTATATTAAAAACCATTACCCCAGCTGATTTCATACTCAACGCTGCCCAAAAAACGGCGTATATCCCAAGTGGAGGAGAACTCTCATTCACAGTTCAAAATCCAATTAATTCAAATTGTTATATTACAGTGGCAGGTGTTCGATTTGATTTTAATGCAGGAGATTCAATCCGGATAGTTTCCAAGTCTAAACAGAGTTCGGGATATAATTTATACATGTCCAAGTCTGGCAATAATCAGCAATTAACTACATGTAATTTTGACATGGTTGAACTGTATCTTAATAATGCATTAATTGCAGAAGGACCAAGTGGTCCAGTAAATATTCCCAATTTAACAAACTTTTATTCCTCTCTCACCCTAGTGATGCCGGAAAATCAAAACATTTGGACTTCCTTCACATGGGGAGGAACCTCTATTATCAATGGGGTAGATCAAAACGGATTGACAATTTTTAATTTATCACCAAATACGAACGGAGTGCTTAATGTAAACTTAAATAGTTTATATGTTCAAGGACATGGATCGAAATATTCATCACCATAACATCCACAGAATTAAATTGAGACAATTATATTTTTGGAAAATTTGTCTATATTTACCTAAAAAGGGACTCAGAAAACAATGATATGACCTGTGTTAACTTCATTGAAGAATAAGAAGAACCATGATGAACCATTGGCATCTTCAGGCAGAGACTGATTCTCTAGATAGTATATTCAGGAGCAGTCTGTCACTTGAAGTACAATATCTTACCCTCCTCTGAGTTCTTTTGGAAGATACCACCACTTCTCTATTTTATAGGCTTCATATGGAATATCTGCCTGTATTCTCCCATCAGTTATGGCCTGACACGTACGTTCCAGTCGATCCAGTTTATCACGGTACTGCCAGATTATCCCTCTGATAAACAGATCCCCATGTTCAAGCATATAGGTACGAAGATCCAGGAGTTCTTCGGCGTGATACCGCTGTTCAAACCGTTCGGCTAGAACAAGATCAAGATCTTCAGGCTTCCATTGCGCAAAGACGGGGTATGACCTGAGCTGATAGTAGGCGTTACTCCCATAGATTGCATCGTCAAATGCTTCTTTCGGACTTTGTTGTGCAGCACGCTTGGATTTATACGTGTGATAGATCTCGTCGGCAATGTCCGGGATGACAATATTGTCCCGGTAGAACCGCATCTTCTTCTCAAGCTCCCGGTACAAGCCAAGCAGACCGTAGATAGGACCGAATTCTGGGAGTGCAATCACGGATTCATACCCAAGACCTGCATCCACTGCAGTGATGTATGATTCAGCAATATCCATCACTCCCATCGTGTCCTCAATCTCCTTTCCAATGACATTTTCACCGGCTTCATCAACCAGCCTTCCCTGCCACCCCGGAATCTCTTTTGAAAAACTATCCCTGAACGACGTGATATCCCGCATCATGTTATCCTTGAGAGCGTAGGTGATCCCCTGATCCCTGCCAAGTACACCAGATTCGTTGATAACCAGAGCTTTATACAGGACTTCATCAGGATATTTTCCAAACTGACTTGGAAGATAATATCGCAGGGTCCAGATCAGTTCACCATAATCACGGGTTACCACCGGGGTACTGGTCGGAGTAGGCTTCATCGCATCCGGCCCGGGTGTGCCCTCATCCAGACGGTTCCAGGTCAGTTTAGCCAGACGAATTGCCTCATCCCGTGAAAATTTCTCCAGGCTGATTCCAGTATAGGTATCGAGTTTATACTCTGCGTTAACGTCAACATTGCCGTATACTCCGGGCCTTTTCCACAGAAAGGCCTGGCTGTGTACAAAAAAGCCGTTTTTCTCATCAGAGGTCCAGAACAGCCCGCCCGGAAGATCTGGTATCGGTTCTACCGGGCCGTGTTCTGACCAGATTTTCTCCTGGCTCTGGCGATAGGCATCAGGAGATGACATAAAGTCATAGAGTGATGCGATCTCCTCGTTATTCCAGTCAAGACAGACTGATACAACTGCTACCCGGTCATCTGGATCTTTTGCTGAATACCCGTGATAATAAACACAGGAGGAACCCTGTTTTGAGTCGATATCACAACCTCGTGATTCTTCTTTCCATATCAGTCCGGTATAGAGATCACCAGTTCCGGGAAGGGCACGGCATATCTCAGGTTCTGCACAGGTTGCCTCAGCCCAAAATCCAATAACAGATATCAGACTGATAAAAGCGATAATGACTACAGAAATCATGATACCCGGATTATTCCTGTGCAGACCCATGATCACCACATCCCGAGAATTACAGTAATAGAAGATAAACATATCTGAGGATCAGTTTATCCGGTTATTGGTAGCAGGTCATGACTGACCTTTGTGAACTGATCATCCCGGTTCCCGATCTGTGATACCATTGGATATAGTGAGGGGAACAACACTATTTTGAGGAATCTGATGAAGCATGAACAGCCCATACCCCTCTCGAAAGAGAGACGGAACACCATGATATCAGAGATTAAAAATTATTATTCCAATGAACGGGACGAAGTCATCGGGGAGCTTGCTGCTGGTATGCTTCTTGATTTTTTTATGGACCGGCTTGCCCCTGAAATTTACAACCAGGGGGTATACGATTCTCACAAATATATCGCAGAAGCTGCTGAAGACCTTCTCTCTATCCTGAAGTAATCTTTTCCCGGTCCTTTTTTTCGGTCGGTAGTGCGGGAAAACGGGCACAGGATTTCCATCAGGTCTGGATCTCCCGACCTATGAAATATGGCGTATCTCAAAGAAATAGTAATTATAAGTACAATAAATTGGATTTGTTCATCATAGGTCGGGGAAATAGGTGCGGGAGGTTTTGCGAGATCCGGGTGAGGGGGTGTATGTGAGTGTAGGAGTCCCGACCTCCCGAACGAAGGGTGATCGGAGAGTTGAGATATCCGGAATGGGAGTTTGAGCAGGATATCTCAGGTCTGATGCGAACAGACCTGAAAACAGATACCTCCGGTTTAAGTTGTGATTTTCCCAGGGGTTTGGTTGGGGTATTGAGAATCCGGTTAGATGGGGTGCCGGGAGGGGCTGATCTTTTGCTATCGAATAAGGAAGGTCATCTCTTGCTTCTCAATCGGATGATGATATCAGCAGGGTTTTTTTGGGGGAAATTGAGGCTGAAGTATCATTCTATTTTTGATCCGGTGGCTTGAGGATCATCAAAGATTGAATCCACTACCGCTGCGGCACCTTCGTTCTTGAACTTCTCTATAGTCTGCTCGATAAGATCCTGGACTTGTTCAGGTGAGTATCCGGATGAGACTTGTTGGAATGTGGAGAGAACCGAATCGGTGCGTGGATGGTTCACGGATTGGTACATGAGTGCTGAAAGACCAAGGAGTTGGAGGGCACCAATCGGATGATCTTATCGCGATGCTATTTCCCATAGGCAATGTGGTAAGAGATGAGGCGTATGTCACCCCTCCAGGGCTTAATCTGGACATTATCGATGTCTCAATGAATGCAAACCAGTTCAGAATATCTTCAATTTTCGCATTATTTTTTTTACTAATATTTTGCCAGAATCATGATTCAAAGTATTTGGACATATTCGGACATTCATTATAGACCTATCATGAGACTCGCTTCAGAACTCAAATCAGACATATCCTCTGAGACTGGTTCTGGTCAGTAGGCATATCAAATCCCCTTCAGTCCATCGAATCTATATCTTCTCTCATCATCAGGAAACGACCTGAGGACATAAAAATACCCAAGGATCGAAGAGTAGTTGCTATACAAATAACATACACCTCGATTTTTTCCGGACATGACGAATGCAATCTTCATTATCACAAACCTCATTCCTCAGAAAGCAGTGTCATTGTTTGCTGGATACCTATCACTGCCCGAAACCGGGGAACTATTTCTTGCTAAAAAAGTTAGGTAAAAAGAGTTCTACCGTTTAATAGGTAGTCAATCCTGAGCCTTTAAGAATATCATCGACATCATTGTCTGATAAATCATAATGGTAGAATTTAGAGTAGAATTCTTTTGTTACTGCCTTTAAATCGAGGTCTTTAAATTTATCTGGGTATAATACCTTTGCAGTCCATGGAATACCCATGATAATATTGATCCCTGGAGACCTATCATACCAGTTAAAGGGATCACTTGGAACCAGATATACCTGCTTATCCTGTACAGCCTTGACCTGTGACCAACTTGGATCCGAGTATATTTTATCGTAAAAACTCTTTTCAAAGGCAATAATAACATCTGGATTCCACTTTAGGATCTGTTCCATTGAAACAGGTGTTCTTCCAATGCCACCATTGAATTGAACATTAGCCACATTTATACTATTACTTACCTCAAGTGGCTGTGTATGTCCAACCCCTTGTGGATCTGTTAGCAGGCCTTCTGGACCTTCAGCATAATATACACGTTTCTTTTCAGATTCAGGAATGGATGCCGATGTCTGATTTACTTTTTTGTAGATATTCTGATAAAATGAGATGAACTCCTCTGCTTTATCAGAATCCCCTAAAACCTTACCCATAAACCGGACTGGTTCAGCAAAATTTGTGATGTCAGTAGTTGAACCGAGAGCCAAGACAGGAATCGGGTTCAATTGTCTTTGAGTATCAACCACATCTGCTTCAGATCCCTTGGTGTATGGCATAAACATGACGTCGGGATGCATAGACTGAAAACTTTCAGCATTTAATTTCGTTTTTCCTTGGGTCCCTCCGACATTTGGGAGATTTTTGTATTTATCAGGAATATATTTTGATTTACTATAGTCAGAGCTGAGCCCAATTAGTTTGTCAGGTGAAATGACATAAATCATCGTTGTTGCAGCCTGATTAGTACCAAGTACTGAATTAACAGATGTAGGAACAACGACTTCTCTTCCTGCCATGTCTGTTATCGTATGAGTGTCACTCGTGTCACACATTACCGGACATGTCTGAGAAAATATCAGGATGGTCATCAAAAAGATGCCAATTACAATTCTCTTTACTTCCATCACAATCACTTAATGTATACAATAATCAATTGTAAACAAATATTAGTTTAGATCTCATGCGGTTTATTTACATATAGTTTAATTCTATCTATTAGACCTCCCTAAATATTCGGGATATCGATTATATTTTTAATTAAGCGAAAAAAAGAGAGTTTGGATCCATCCAATAGATCCTGGAATAAGATGTAAAAAACAATCACACCGTTGGATTTAATATATCATTTATTTCCGAATCACTCGGATCATACCCATAGAACTTCTTGCAGTAATCCCGGACAACCTGATTCATGTCAACATCAGCGAATAACTCTGGATGGAAGGTTTTCGCTGACCAGACTGGCATCAGAGATGCACAAGCACTTCTCACACACCAGGCATAGACATCTTTTGGACTCACATAGACCTTGCCATTTTTCACAGCATTGATCTCTTTCCACTGAGGATCTTCCATGATCTTGGGTTTTTGTGCAGCATCCCGGACAACAATGATGTCAGGATTCCATTTCACGACATCTTCCATAGAGATATCTTTAAACGTTCCAGAGATTCCATTTTCAGCTGCCACATTCACTCCACCACCCAGCTCAATCCAGTTTGTCACAATTGAACCAATTCCTTCTGTATTGAGAGGATTGTTTGCCGTGTATAGCACCTTTGGCTTTTGATCTTTTGGAAGATCTGCAGTCTTGGAAGATACGAGTTTAATATTAGAATCATAGTAATCACTAAACTCTTTGGCCTTCAATTTAGCATCCGGGCCTAAAATGTCACCAACAATTGACACTGCCTGTTTTAATTGCTCAGGAGTGGAGACATTGAGTTCTACAACCGGCATTCCAAGATCACGGATTTTTTTGGAAGTTGTTGTATTGGCACTTAATGCCATAATGACGACATCTGGATTATCTTTAACAAGTTCCTCCATGTTCACTTCAGTATTGAGTGACTGGGGAATACTCTTGATCTGGGGATACAATTTTATCAGCCAGGGCAGGGTATCAACGGTTGAAGACGTTGCAACAATCTTGTCAGCCCCGCCGAGCATGAAGATAACCTGGTTCATCGCAGGATAACTGACACCAATCCGGTTTACATCAACCGGAATAGTCGAGGTAGTACCTGCCATATCAGTTATTGTTCTGGTATCAGACGATGTCGAAGCTGCTGAAGTACACCCAATCGTTGTAATAACAGCAAGAGCAATAACGGCAAATATAGTTATATATCGCAATATTTTTTCATCAATTCCAATTTTCATACGGTCACCATCATGAATTTTACTAAACATCCAGTTTTTTCAAATATCCAAAGGATACTTCTAAAATGAAAATCTGCAAGGATATACGGGTAGTCACTTTTTTTATTCAATAACAAAGAAATCGTAGATTCTTGTATTGTAATGAAAATCCATGCATCACTACCTGCAGGTACATATAGACGTATAGAATTTATATATTTACTTAAATAGGCAGAGAAGTTAATTTATTTTGGTAGACAGGGGAAGATACAGATCCCATACTACCATGGATATCATATGACTACAGACTTTTCCAGGAACCTTTTGGCACATTGATCTCAAAGCAGGACCCTTTGCCCGGGACGCCTCTCTCTTGTATGGTCATCCTGGTAATGCCTAATATTTCCCTAATCAAAAAAAGACCAAGACCACTATTCTTACCGTACCCACGCTCAAAAATTTTATCTTTTTCTGAATTGGCAATGCCAATACCATTATCTCCACAGGCAATCACCAGGAAATCTCCCATGACCTTGGTAGATATTACTATTCGGGTCATGGCAGGACCTCCATAATGCAGGGCATTATCAATTAAATTGAAAAAAACCTTTGAAAACATTGGATCTGCATATACCATGATCACATCAGACACTGAAACAGATACCTGAACATGGGATATATCAAGATCAAGGATAGCATTTTGAATCGATTCTCCAAGATTCTGCCATCTTGGTTGTTGCTTTTTCAAATCCTGATAAATATTTGTGAACTCAATCTGATGGCGAATGGTATCAACAATATCTGAAGTTTTTTCAAGGTACATCTGAGCCTCATCAGGCAATGCCACCTCAGTCTTCAATATCTCCAGATACCCATAAAGTGCAGTCATCTGATTCTTAATATCGTGATGAGTAATATTTGTCAGAAGGTTGAGTTTTTTATTCGCTTCCTGGAACGTTTCCTCCATCTGTTTTCGATCTGTGATATCCATACCTACAGACTGATACTCAATTACATTCCCGGAATTGTTGAAAATTGCACGATCACTCCAGTGTTGCCACCGCATACTCCCATCAGGCATTATCACCCTGTTATCAATAGTTGCAATCGGACGTGCCGGAGTGATCCTGGAAAAGGCCTCCTTCATAAGAACTAAATCTTCAGGAGGGATTAATACCGAATGAGGCTTCCCAATACAAGTCACACTATCAAGCCCGAAGTACCTGCAATAAGCACCATTCACAAAAGTAAGTCGCCCATCAGGAGAAAAACGGCATATTAATTCGGTTTGATCTTCGACCACGTTGCGGTACTGACTCTCACTATCACAAAGAGCTTTCTCGATATCTTTTCTCTGCGTAATAAACCGTGCCTGCTGAACATTCTGATATGCAATTGATGATAACTGAGTAGCCAAAGTATAGAGGAATTCTGCAATTTTACAAAACCTTTCACGAGACATCACCGGAACCTCGCGAAATGCTTCTACCATTACCTGTTCATCTGCTCCGATTTCACGAGCATATGTACGCATTTGTTCTTCGGTCTGTGTCTCATCACGAATCTGACCAGCCAGCCAACAGGCGATAGGTTTTCCACCAACCGATATGACGGCACCTGCATCCCATAACCCACAACTTGAGCATGTCTTGATAACAGGACCATTTGAGAGAACCTGACATATTGCTGAATCTGAGCGAATACAGTTTTCAAATCCAATTTTTGTTTTCTGAATAATATCATGGCATAACCTGCAGAATCCACTCGCATGGGTTATTGGAGTTCCATCGATATGAGTAATAATAGATGCAACCCCGGTAGCTGCGACAAACTCATCCTGAAGACGTTGAATATCTGCGAGGTTGAAGAGGCTTTGAAAACTGATACCAGACTCCGACGTCATGGGCTGGGTTAAAGCTACAATTCTCTTTTCCAGCGCTTCCTCTGCCCGCTTTCGATCAGTAATATCCTGATTCGCACCCTGAATCCGGTACACATTTCCATTCGAATCTAGTTTCGTCGAGTATCGGACAATGACATATCTGATTTCCCCATCACGCCTAATGATTCGATGTTCCAGTTCTGTACAAAAATCCGGTTCTTTCGCTGCGAGTGCTTTTGGAATTTCTTCCAGAACCCGATGAACATCAGAAGGATGAACAAACATCCGGAGGTATTCTTCAAAAGAAATGTTATATCCCCCTTCCTGTTCTACAGTTGTTCCGTACAGAGAATAGAACCTGTCATCGAAGGTGAACATCTTTGATGACACAGTATAGTCCCATGTTGCCATATGGGCAAGGTCAAGGGCATTGTCAAGTTTTCGATGGTTTTCCAGGAGAGTGCGTTCCATCTGAATTCGTTCAATTTCAGATGATACTTTTACTGCAATAATGTCAAGGGTTTCATGGAGAGCAGGCAGTGGTAGCAGTGGAGTGCGGGAAAGGATGCAAAGAATCCCGATTGTTTCTCCTTTTGAATTTTTTAGCGCTATTCCCACATATCCCCTGATATTGAGATCTTGTAATTTTTTGCTTTCAGGGAATTTTTTTGCCGCATTATCATGGATGACATAAAACCCTTTTTCAATTACACGTTTACATGGTTTGCCTTTCAACGAGTAGGTAACCCCGGATATCTCCCTGTTATCTTGAAGCATGTAAACAATCTGAATAGTTTCCTTATCTGCACCAATCTCCCCGATTATCACACAATCTGTATGTATCCACGAGATTATCGTCTCAGAAACAATTTTGAGAGCATTAAAACCGGTTGTCCCCACCATGCTCCTTACAAGCATCTGATGTGTAGCATCTATCTCCTCTTGTTCTGTGATATCTTGAAAACTGACTAAAATGAATGGCTTTCCATTCATATTCAGAAGATTTGAATGAAGCCTGCAGGTAGCAGTCTCCCCGTTTTTTCTTCTGCAATGTACGACTAATTCTTCAAAAAAATCATCTTCATGAACATTTGATATGTAATTTATAAAATCATCAAGATTTAGAAACAGACATAACTCATCAGCAGTCTTGCCTAGTATATCCTCTCTTGGATACCCAGAATATTTTACTAACGCAGAATTAATATCAACAAAAATCCCGGTTTGCGCTGATATTAATGCAAGTGCTACCGGATTCTTATGAAAAACTGTTGAGAATTTTTTATTTGATTCCCGGAGAGATATTTCAGCATGGTGCTGAAGAGTGACATCCCTTACTGAAACCAGTATGGCTGGCTGGTCGAGAAAAGTAATCTGTTTACTTATGCAATCAATCCACTTTTCTTCAAAATCGAGGTTATGTATCTGGTACCGGGAAACATCTCTTTCGATCTCATCTCCAGCCTGAATAGAATGTTCAAGAAAATCTGCCCTTGAAGAGGGAATAATGATCTCAAAAAAATTCTTTGTTCCTATAATATCATCAATTGTATCAGCACCAATGATATGATGTGCAGCATTGTTGATAAAGAGAATAATACCGGTGATATCTAAAATAAGGATTCCATCAAAGGATTGCTCAACAAGCATCCGGAATTTTTCTTCACTCTCCCGAAGTGCTGATGTTATCTTCCGTTCTTCAGTGATATCAGTCCCAATACTGATCATACCGGTGATCGTTCCGTCAGCGTCAAACAAAGGCTTATTCCACCAGTTGATCCATACTCTCTTGCCACTTTTCGTGATATTTTCATTCTGGTTGTGTGTATATTTTTCAGGATTATGCACGATATTATCTATCAACTGCACCAAATATCGCCCGGAATCAGCCTCTTCTTCAGGAACAATTGTTCCAACCATGTACCTACCGAGGATCTCATCACTTGCATATCCAAAAAATTGCTGTGCATACTCGTTGAAAAAAGTAATTTTTCCGTCTTTGTCACTTTTCAAAATGATTGTCGTGGCATTTTCAACAAGTTCGCGGTATTTCTCTTCGTTTGTCCTGACTGCTTCAAGTGCCTTTCTTCGTTCTATTGCATGCTTGATCTTATGCGAGAGTTCAGCAAATTGAAATTTGGGGTCTCCACCTTTCTGAAGGTAAAAATCAGCCCCATGATTAATTGCTTCAATAACAACTTCCTCCCTGCCACGTCCGGTAAAGAGAATAAACGGGATATTGCCATATTGTTCCCGGATAATCTGCAAAAAAGCAATTCCATCCATACCAGGCATCTGGTAATCTGAAATAATTGCATCAAAACTTAATGTACGTATTAATTCAAGGGCTTCCTGTGCTGACGGTGAGGTTTCAACAGAGTATTCGCCTCCTTTCTCAAGAAAGAGTTTTCCAATATCCAATAGACTTTCTTCATCATCAACATAGAGGAGCCTTGCCATATTCTTTCCTTCAAAGATGTGCCAGGATTATTATATTTAATTGTTTTGTACGTATTTATTCCATTAACCATCCTAATTAAAAATTTTGGCGAAAAATATCAGCAAATTAAGGGATTGAAGTAATTATTCTATCATATATGAGTCTTAATAAACTAGACATTCTCAAACATTTAGGCAATACAATAAAAATGTCTTGTAGCAAATACTTATCCAACAAGTATTGCAGATAGGATTAATATCGAATTTATTTTTCCCTCTGAAAACCAAGGTACAAGAACTACAATATTTACCTCAATATAATTGGTTTTATTTTGGAGACATTATGGAAGAATTATTTATTTCACCTGAATTTCAGATGAGTCTGCTTTTGTTTGTCGCCCTTGCGGGATACGTAATAGCCTCGCAAATTAATCAGTCAGCAGTGATTGGTCTCATCTTTATTGGAATAGTAGTTGGCCCAAGTGTATTAGGATGGATTCAGTACACTGATTTCGTAAGTAGTCTCGCTCATCTGGGTGCAGTCATTCTGCTCTTTGTAATTGGACTTGAATTTAAACTTCATGAGATTATGAAGATAAAAAACGGGATAATAGCTCTTATAGGCGTGATAATACCCTGGATTGGAGGATATGGAATATCATTACTCTTTGGGTACTCAAGTTCAAGTGCGATCTTTATTGGAACCGCACTTACTGCAACAAGTATTGCAATTACGGCCAATGTTCTTCAGGAATTAGACCAGCTTCAGACTGATGCAGCAAAAGCCATCATCGGGGCTGCTGTAATAGACGACATCTTAAGTCTGCTTGCCCTTGCCATCTGCAATGAAGCTGCAACCGGGACCGTATCTGCTTTTTCGATTGGTTTGATGACAGTCAAAGCAATAGCATTCGTCATCATCGGAGCGGCAGCAGGTGTTCTGGTCATCTCCCGGTTTATTGAATATGTAGATGAAACAGCGTTTGCAGGAAAATACCCCGAGTTCACCTTCATTTTCGCGATGATGATGGCATATATGTATGGAATTCTCGCAGAAATGGTGGGATTATCAGCCATTGTGGGTGCATTTATCGCTGGTGTTTCATTCAACGAGATTAAACTGAAACAGGGCCATGATTTAAAGGAAGGAGCTGGGTATCTGCAGATAATATTTGCATCAATATTCTTCGTATCACTCGGAGTTATGGTTGATCTCAAAGCAGTGACCCCTGAGATCATTGTATTCCTTGTGGCATTAACCGTGATTGCAGTATTAACCAAACTAATCGGTTGTGGGATACCGGCTTACCTGAGTGGAATGGGTTGGAAAGAATCCCTTATTGTCGGATTTGGGATGGCTCCACGGGGAGAAGTTGCAATGATTGTTGCATTAATAGGGCTTCAGGAGGGAGTAATAGATCAGGGCATTTACGTTACAATCATTATCATGAGTCTGATTACAACCATCATGACCCCGCTAATATATCGGAATTGTTTCTTTAGAGAATGCAAAGAAATTGCGTCTAGTTCGCCCTGATATCAGGCCCCTATTTTTAGAGGTGTTAAGAAATACCAGCGAACAAATTTTAAAAATTAGGTTTTTTTAAGCACTTGAAAGATCACTTGATAATTAACTCAGCATATTGCATATCTCTCTGGTTTGCTGCATCCCAAAGGTTAATTCTCCCGGTGCTTGGGTATATCTTCTGATGAACGATATCCCATCCATTGGGCATTAAATTATCATCATTCTTTTTCTGGTTTGTTGCATCCCAGATATTTACGTGATAGGTTCCAGGACTGAGTGGTTTTTTATCATCAGTCTTATCAATCATCACACTCCAGGTCTTGTCCTTCTGTCCATTCTTCACGACGGCTCCGGTTGCAAGTACATGATCTTTCGGGATGTCCATATTCTGTTGTGATTGAGTCCTGTCTGCATTGAATCGTACAAGATTGATACCAGTAGGATGGATATTTTCTGACGTTATTGCAACAGGATTAAAAACTACCTTTCCAGTACTATCCCCTTTTGCATATGCTCCTATTTCATCCCAATACTTTTTAGGGATAATTTCTACACCAATCTGTTTGCAGCTGTCAATTGAAGTTGTTCCCGTGATATTGATCTTCTCTCCGCTGGTGTGCTCCCCAATCGGGTTTACAGTAATGGTTTGATTGGCATCTGCCAAAGAGGACGTTACACAGATTACGGTGATGAATATCAACCCGAGAGCGGCAATACAAAATCGAACTGCTGCTTGATGGTTCTGTTGTGCTATATCACATAAAATTGAATGTAATGAATTATCCATTAATCAATTCGCCTCATTTCCCACCCGAGATGGGTGATTTTAAAGACTTACAAACGAAGCGGTATGATATTTTTTTAATTCTTTAACAGACTTCTTCTTACACGAGTGTATCAAATTCCTGGAATCTATCAGGATCAGACCTGATACCTTACTGAAAACAGCAATTACGAAGTACAAACGTAACGTAAAATTCAGATACAGAATGTTCAGGCTTTCATGATTAATACTGATTCATCTTGTACCTCCCAGGCAAACCAAGA
Source organism: Methanospirillum lacunae (assembly GCF_003173355.1). NCBI lineage: Archaea > Methanobacteriati > Methanobacteriota > Methanomicrobia > Methanomicrobiales > Methanospirillaceae > Methanospirillum > Methanospirillum lacunae. The sequence goes on from NZ_QGMY01000007.1 coordinate 184,706, forward strand.
TTATCATCAGAATTAATCCACCCTCATATGACAACCTCATAAATGCAGCTTCTGAAACGACCCGAAAGATGCAATATGTAGCTGATCATCGGGGAACGCTTAAAACAGTACCACAACAAAGGATCTTGATACAGTTGATACGTATGAATCCCCACTATATGCCCCGCTATATAGCAGCACTGTTCCTGATACTTTTGAGTATAGCGATCATCTGCTCTCCTGCAGCTGCAGCGGAGGGAAAGGATGCATCATCAAATCCTCTCGGATCAATACCCTTTATCGGAGGGTTTGGTTCCTTATCTGATCCGGTGATTATACACTTCTTTTTCAACCCCGGTTGCGGGGCTTGTGAGAAGATCCACCCTGTGATGGAGGCCTACGCAGCTAACCATTCAGATGTAAAAGTTGAATTCTACAGTCTTGCAGGAAACCAGACCAATATTGATCTCTTCAATACCTACCAGAAGGCCTATAATATCTCCCATGCCCATGTTCCAATCCTCTTCCTTGGAAACACAAACCTGATGGGAGAAGAAGAGATCACTGAAAAACTTGATACAACCGTTGCAGAGGTAAAAAAAGGGAGTAACAAGGCAGGCCTTCTCTCAAATCTCTCTTCTGGCAACGGTAATGTATCAGCGTCTTCCATTAATCCCGGGTTTCTCATCGTAGCAGGAATCGGTGAAGGACTTAATCCATGCGGATTGCTCGTTCTCGCCCTTCTCCTCGTGTCACTCATGGCTTCGCAGTCACGAAGAACTGTTCTGGCCATTGGACTTGCATATATCGTCGCCTTCTTTGCAGTCAGGCTCCTCTCCGGGTTTGCAATATTCTCTGTTATACAGCTCCCCGGACTCTCACAGACCTTCACCCTGATAGCAGCAGCAGTGGCAATCATAGCCGGTATCATACAGGTCAAAGATGGTCTCTCTAAGAAACAACATCCGCTTCTCTCAATTCCTGATTCCAAAAAGAGTCTCATCTCATCATACATGAAGAAGGCAAGCGTCCCTGCTGGCCTTGTTGTCGGAGCTCTCGTAGGTGTGTACGGAATGGCCTGCACTGCAGGAATTTACATCAGCATCCTTGGTATGCTGTACAAAGAGCCTGCTATCGGACTTGTCTACCTGGTGCTCTACAACATCCTTGTAGTAATCCCATTACTTGCCATCCTGCTTCTGGTATTCTTTGGAATTCCACCAGAAAAAGTCAGTGCATGGCGTGATGACCAGAAGAGCATGCTCAGGCTGATGATCGGTATCGTGATGATCATCATGGGAATCGTTATTCTTATCCCAATGCTTTAACTTTTTTTCCAGATTCCGTTTCCTTAAGCATACAAACATCATCTCATCGTTTTCGGTTAATATCCACCTGAATCACGATTCAGGATAATGTTATCATTTACGCAAAAAAGAGGATTGAAGAACGCTATGATGTTGGCTCGAACTGATCCTTGCCAACTCCGCAAACCGGGCAGACCCAGTCACCTGGCAGGTCTTCAAACGCAGTGCCAGCAGGAATATCGGCACCCTCATCACCAAGTTCAGGATCATACACATAACCACACGGAATGCACTCGAACTTCTCCATTGGACCCTCCCCAGAAAAAACCGGAATATGCAGATCTCAACCTGCAAGAGAGATAAAGATAGGGCTTGCTCGTAGCAGTTTTTCCGCATACCCTAAAAGCCAATAGCAGCATATCTCTCATAAAGCATGCAACACTATATTTCACAAAAAGGGCCAGGAAAAGAGCACAATATGGATAGTTCTTCACCTGTAACCAATTGTGGTCCTGATAAAACACTAAAACGGATCGTTCTCTTCATCGCAATCCTTGCAGGATTTTTAACTCCCTTTGATGGTTCAGCAGTGAATATCGCTCTGCCAACCATCGGAGCAGAATTCAGCATGGATGCCATCTCGCTCTCGTGGATAGCTACTGCATATCTTCTGGCTTCAGCCCTCTTCCTCGTACCATTCGGAAGACTTGCCGATATATATGGAAGAAAGAAGATATTTGAAAGTGGAATTGCCATATTTGCCATTTCCTCTTTATTAATGACCCTGGTCCCAACTACAGGGTCATTAATTGCTATCCGGGTTCTTCAGGGACTTGGTGGTGCCATGATCTATGGAACAAGTATGGCGATCCTGACCGGAGTCTTTCCTCCGGGAGAACGTGGGCGTGCAATCGGTCTCTATGTCTCGTTTGTTTACTTTGGCCTCTCACTGGGGCCGTTTCTTGGTGGCATTCTTACTTCGTATCTTGGTTGGAGGAGCATCTTTCTTGTTAATGTTCCAATAGGCCTTCTGGCTGTCATCCTTATCCGGTTAAAACTGAAAGGCGAATGGACAGAAAGCAAAGGAGAACCATTTGATATAATTGGATCAGTATTATACAGCCTTTCGCTTGTTGCAGTGATGTATGGATTCTCCACACTTCCGCACGAAGGAGCCATGACACTGGTCATTGCCGGATTAATTCTTGTTACTATCTTTGCATGGTATGAAAGCAGGGCGTCATATCCAGTCCTCAACGCCCGGTTATTCTCCGGGAACCGGGTATTTCTGTTCTCGAATGTTGCAGCATTGATCAACTATAGTGCGACCTTTGCTGTGACATTCCTGCTCAGTCTTGATCTTCAGTATACCAAGGGGTTCTCACCTGAACATGCCGGACTGATTCTTATTGCACAGCCAGCAGTGATGGCACTTGTATCAACCCTTTCGGGAAGACTTTCAGATCAGATAGAGCCAGGGAAAGTTGCATCAGCAGGAATGGCTATCACAACACTCGGGCTTTTCCTGCTCGTCTTTCTCACTGAATCGACACCGCTCTGGTACATCATCATGAGTTTGTTGATCCTTGGAACCGGCTTTGGCTTCTTTACATCACCAAACACAAATGCAATAATGAGTTCAGTGCAAAAACACGATTACGGAGTCGCTTCTGGAACCACATCCACCATGAGACTTCTTGGACAGATGCTCTCAATGGGTTTTACAACTATGCTCTTTGCCATCTATATAGGTCCGGTCGAGATCACTCAGGAGTATTATCCGGCTTTTATATCCTGCCTTCAAACCGGATTTACTTTTTTCACAATCCTCTGTGGAGCGGGCATATTCTTCTCACTCATCAGAGGCCACATGAGGGAGAATGTTTAACCTCAAAATTCCATAATCGCAGACACATATATATCTAAACAGGCCCTTTTTTTACTTTATCAGATGATACAATCTATTTCCAGAATATTATATGTCGATGATGAGCCCGGATTTCTTGATCTCTGTAAAACATTTCTTGAACGCTCTGGTGAACTTGTTGTAAAAACCACCCGTTCCGGGTCTGAAGCACTACGCTTGCTGAAAGAGGAGCGGTTTGATGCCATCATCGCAGACTATCAGATGCCAGGGATGGATGGAGTCGAACTGCTCATCGCCGTTCGTTCAGATCCCCTCATAAGTGAAATCCCATTTATCCTCTTTACAGCACGGGGTCGCGAAGAGGTTGTCATCAAAGCCATCAATAACGGTGCTGACTTCTATCTTCAGAAAGGCGGCGAGACAGGAATCAGATTCCTTGAATTGGCAGAGACAGTGAAAACTGCCATAAAACGTAGAAATAATAGAATCATGTATTACCAGGATGATGAGAATGTACATTCAAATACCTCATTATCCGGTGGTTCAGGTGATCCTGCCAGAGAAACTGCCAGGATTCACGGAATTCACCAAACTGATGAAATCAACACAGGAATTGAACACGTAAATAAGAAAAATAAGACTGAACAGCGTGAACTCCGGTGTACCAGTATTATCGCTCACGCACCATGGGGAATCCATTGTTACCGCCTTGAAAACGAAGTATTCATCTTTGAATCTGCAAACCAGGCAGCTCAGAGAATGACGGGAATAAAGGCAGAAGGACTCCGTGGAAGACCTGTGACTGAAGTATTCCCGGTTCTGGTTTCTACAGATATTACAGAAAGACTGCAAGAAGTTAATCAGTTTGGACAGTCATGGCATTCAGATAATCCAGTCAGGTTTTCTGATAAACCAGATGCAAAAGCACTTGATCTCTTTGCATTCAGAACATCCCCGGGTAATATTTCAGTAATTTTAAACGAACCTGTTCAAGGCAGAGAAAAAGAGATCATTCCTCCAAAAGAACTCTACCAGTCATTCATAGAAGCATCACCAGACGTCATTATAATCACCGATATTACCGGAAATATCATTTTCAGTTCACCAAAATCACAAACTATGTTTTCACTTCCACCGGATACAGAAGTCAACGGCACAGAAATACTGGCCTGGATATCTCCGGATTACAGATATCAGGCGTTTGATTCCATATCCAGACATTTGAGGGGAGAACAGACACCTCCAGCCATATACTGGTTACTTCGCATTGATGGAACTTCATTTCCTGCAGAGGTCCATTCAGCTCCTTTACATGACAAGACCGGAAAAATAACTGGGATTGTATCGATAATCCGGGATACATCAGAACGTACAGCACAACAAGACGCATTAGAGCGTGGAAACCGGAAACTCAACTTACTCTCATCGATTACTCGACATGATATCCTGAACAAGATCACAGCACTTCGCCTTTATTGTTCCCTCATAGAGGAGGGAGAAGATCCGGCACAGAACAAGGAGATGATCATGAAGATAGAGCAAATGGCTTCAAACATTTCCGATTTGGTAACATTCACAAGTTACTACCAGAACCTTGGGATCAACACTGCCAGATGGATTGCGCCGGGAGAGGTGGTGACCAGGATCGTTGACATGATCGAGCTTGGCAATATCAAGATTAAAAATGACTTTGGACAAATTAGAATTCTAGCAGATCCCCTGTTTGAGAAAGTCCTCTACAATCTCTTTGATAACGCAGTGAAGTACGGCAGGAAGATAACAACTCTCAAAACAGGATATGAACTCAACAATGATGGAATTATACTCTATGTTGAGGATGATGGAGTGGGAATTCCTCCGGAGGAGAAAGAGAAAATCTTTGATCGGAATGTAGGGAATGGAACCGGACTTGGCCTTTTCCTCATCAGGGAGATATTAAACGTTACAAACCTTTCAATCAGAGAGACAGGAATTGTAGGTGTAGGAGCGAGGTTTGAGATCCTGGTTCCTCCATCGAAATACCAGAACCCTTAATATTCTGATGGCCTCTTTCAGAAGAAAGATAAGTTTACCAATTCATTCCCAACAATTAAATAATAATCCACCCCATTTGCTGGATATATTTTCAGAAGCCTGGTGCTCATGCACTGTTCTGAAATCTCTTCTGTAAACTGATGAACAGGGGGAAATCACGGTTTTCAGAGGTATCTGGCCAGTGTGATCGGGGGGACAGCGTGATATCGGTTCTGCATGTTGATGATGAATGTGGACTATTGGAAGCAGTAAAACTCTCACTAGAAGACACCGGAGCGTGTATTGTTGATACTGCCGAATCAGCAGAACTGGCAATTGAGATGTTCAGGTCACATCCATATGATGCAATCATTTCAGATTATGCAATGCCAGGTACGAATGGGATAGATCTCCTTAAACAGGTCAGAAAAGAGTTTGGAGATATTCCATTCATCCTTTATACAATCATTCCCCGTGAAGATGTTTTAATAGAGGCAATAAATTATGGCGTTACATTTTACCTACAGAAAGGAACGGAGCAGGGATTACAGACCGCAGAACTTGTACATGTCATCGATCAGGCAGTGACACGACGGATAACTGAACAGGCACTTTTAGAAAGTGAAAACCGATACAGGACAATTATCGAGAACATTATCGATGTATATTACAGGACAGATTCTGAAGGTACTCTTGTCTTCATAAGTCCATCCGTTCTTCCAATGCTTGGTTATAACTCATTGGATGAACTACTGGGAAGAAAAACTGGTGAGTTCTGGAAACACCCATCTGAACGTGATACTCTCATATCCATCCTTAAAGAGAAGAAGGAGATAAGAGATTATGAAGTGACCCTCCTCACCAAGACCGGAGATGATATTCAGGTCGCGGTAAGTTTAAGGATCTGTATTAATGAAAAGGGAGAATTTGATGGAGTAGAAGGGATAATAAGGGATATTTCTGAAAGAAAGAAGATTGAATATGAACTCATAACAAAGAATCTTGAACTCGAGAAAATAAACAGGGAACTTTCTGGAACTCTAGAAGAACTAACTTCAACCCAGACTGCACTGGCTGAACGTAATCAGGAGCTTCTTACCCGTGAAGCATCACAGAAGAGATCTGCTGCTGCACTGAAAAGGGCAAATAAACAACTCAACCTCCTCTCAAGTATAACAAGACATGATATTCTCAACCAGATAACAGCCCTGAACGGGTACCTTACTCTGATTAGAGATGAAATACGGGACGAAGAAGTTGCAAGGTACCTGGACAAACTTGAATCAGTTGCAGGTACTATCGAGACGCAGATAGCGTTCACCCGGGTGTATCAGGATCTTGGATCACAGGAACCACAGTGGCTTGATGTTAAAAACCTAATTCCTCATGTCACTCTTTCAGGACTAACAATCATTGAATCAAATCTTGATAATATACGGATTTTTGCAGATCCTATTGCAGGAAAAGTCTTTGAGAACCTCTTTGATAATACAATCAGGCACGGAGGGGACGTTAGCAGAATTGAAATAACTGCCCGCAAAGAATCCGGACATTTGATAATAACCTGGGAAGATAATGGAATCGGAATCCCTACTCCCGAAAAAGAACTTATATTTAATCGAGGATATGGAAAAAATACTGGCCTGGGTCTTTTTCTTGTACGGGAGATCCTCTTAATCACCGGGATAACGATAAGAGAGATCGGAACAGAGCAGAAAGGTGCCATATTTGAGATATCAGTTCCAGAAGGGGGATACGAAATAGAAAAGACAAAAGGAGATGCGTAGTGTATAAGGCAACATCCCCATTCCTCTAAAAACCATACAATTATGGTAAACCATCAAAGCATCAAAAAGAGGAACCGGAAAGGGAACAACGATAACACTCCGGTTCACTGATGAATTTCGCTAAATCAGTCTCTTTATCACTGTATTGAGACACAGATCCATATACTTCCTGTATACATGTCTCTGGAGTTTTTTTTATGAAGATAAGTAAGAAGTTCAGAGGGGGCTGACCTGAATGCAAATTACTACAGAAGAGATAATCCCATTACTCTTTTTTCTTATGCTCGTTTCTTCAGCTTTTGTAATGATATGCCTTGGACTTTATTCCAGAAGGTTTTCCGGAAATCCTGCTGTTCTCCCGTACCAGATTTTAATGTTCAGTGCTGCATACTGGGCACTGAACTATGCAATCGAACTATCTACAGTTGATCTTTCACTGAAGATCTTTATACAAGAGATTAGATTCGTTGTCATCGCATTCATCGGGGTACTTGATCTCTGGCTTGTCCTCTTGGTACTTGATAAAGCCGAATGGATCAAAGGATGGAAATGGAGATCTCTATTTGTCATTCCTGTTATCATTGTTTTAGCAGCCCTTACAAGCAGGTATCACACACTTTTTAGATACGACTACGGGATTGATCTTACCGGTCCACTTCCCACACTGACATTTTCAACCGGGCCCTTGTATTATGTTCATGTTGGCTACACCTACTTCCTTATAATAATTGGACTAGCACTTCTGCTCCTTACACGGGGAGAATCTCATAGAGTTTATCAAAAACAACGAATTCTCCTTTTTGGAGCTCTTGCATTTCCGATTGTCCTTGATATCATGTTCCAGTTTGGCTGGACTCCGGTTCATAGGGTGAATCCAACTCCTATTCTCTTCTGGATTGTCGGCATTTTCTACGTTATCGCCCTATTCAGATTCGGATTCCTTAATGTTGTCCCAATTGCACGAAGCAGGGTTATCGAAGAGATGGGTATGCCGATGATAACGCTTAGCACCGATTCACGGATTGCCGATCTGAACCCTGCAGCAGAAAAACTGCTCAGTGGTGATTCAACCCAGATTCGTATTGGACAGTACATTGCCTCTGCTGCTGCATCTTGGCCAGAATTTATCTTGTTTTGTTTCTCTTCAGAGAACAGAACAGAACTATCAAAGCAAGATGATACAGAGACCCGCATTTATGATGCAAGCATGGAGTTGCTTTATTCATCAGAAGGGATTCCTGAAGGTAGATTAATTCTATTAACTGATATTACTGCACAGAAAAAACTCGAAACTGAGATCAGAAAGAGTGAGGAGCGGTGGAGAAGCATCGTGGATGGTGCACCGTTTCCCATTGTTATCACCAGTATTTCAGATAACAAGATAATGTTTGTAAATCAGCGGACTATCAGGCAATTCAACCTCTCATACAGTGATCTCATTGGGAGGAATACTGAGGCCTTCTACACAGACCTGGGTACAAGAGAGCAGATTATTAAGACTCTCCAGGTTCAGGATGAAATAGATGATGCCGAAATGAAGATGCATGCAGGAGACGGGAGAGAATTCTGGGTATATGCATCAGTCAGAAAGATCCAGTACATGAACCAGGACGCATTTTTCATTTCATTTGCAGACTTCACTCTGCGAAAAAACCTGGAGGAAACTCTCAAAAGGAAAAACTGTGAACTTGAGATGGTCACTTTCTCGCTAACTGAGACGAATAAAAAACTCAATCTCCTCTCCTCCATCACCAGGCATGACATTCTGAACATGGTTCAGGTCATCTCTGCAATATCTGAGATTATTGCCGTTGAAAACCAGGAGCCCGGCTTTCAGAAACAAATCAGAATGATAGAAGATGCAGGAAAGACTATCCAGAACCTGATTGAATTCACGAGGGAATATGAAGATCTCGGGCAAAAAAATCCAATATGGCAGAATATCTCACAAACCCTGCAACGCGCCAGTATCACACTGATCTGCTCAGGCATAACCCTTATTACACCAGAAAAACCGGTTGAGATTTTAGCGGATCAAATGCTCTCCAAGGTTTTTTTCAATCTTATTGAAAACTCCATTCGTCATGGCAGAGGGATCTCAATCATTCGGGTTTCAACAGAATTAGAGGGGGATTTACTCAAGATCATCTATGAAGATGACGGAGTGGGTGTTTCTCAAGATGACAAACTTCTGATTTTCTCCAGAGGGTTTGGAAATCATTCGGGCCTTGGATTATTCTTTATTAAAGAAATCCTTGAGATCACCGGGATGACTATACGCGAAGAAGGAATACCCGGAGAAGGAGCCAGGTTTGTAATACGAGTTCCGGAGGGGAGATTCAGGTTTACCTGATCTCCTAACCATAACCTTCACTTCATCAGGAGAAGGATCTTTGGTACACATGACACAAAGCCAGAGGTATGTTGTAGCCTTTAATTCAAGTCCACGAAAAGATGGGAATACTTCCCGATTGATTCGGTATGCCCTGAGCAAGATCGAAGAGCAGGGCATCAGAACCGAACTTGTTCATATCGGGGGAAAGCAGATCCATGGATGCACTGCTTGTGGAAAATGCTGGGAGAACCTGGATCGTCATTGCGCATTGACGAAAGATGTGGTGAATGATTGTATCGATAAAATGATTGAGGCAGATGGGATCATCATCGGGTCGCCAACATACTTTTCAGATCTAACCCCCGAAGCAAAGGCCCTCATAGACAGGGCAGGATTTGTATCAATAGCCAATGGAGGACTTCTCACAAGAAAGGTTGGTGCGGGAATCGCGGCAGTCAGACGAGCAGGAGCGGTTGCAGCTCTTGATTCTATCAACCATCTCTTTGGAATATGTGATATGTTTACAGCCGGATCCACATACTGGAACCTGGGAATCGGGCTTGAGCCTGGAGATGTGGACAAAGACGAGGAGGGAATCAAAACCATGGAACGCCTTGGGGAAAATATCGCATGGTTTATCACACAACTCAAAAACTGAAAATCTCCACTTTTTTTGATTTTCTCCTACCCATGATCTTGTCACAAGTTACAGGATAAATAGAAAGGTTCGGAAATATTGAGATCTGTATTCTAATAAAACAGCAGATCTATGATGTACCGGTTTGATCTTTAAAAGACCAATACTCAAAACGTATGAGAGAAAGCCACCTGAAAAAAATGGGATTTCATTGAGGGAGAAGAAATGCCGTTCGAGAGAGCACTACTGATACCCGTTCCAGAAAGAAAAATCCGATTCATCTGATAAGAAGTGACATAAGGTACACTGATCAGAAAGTTAAGTTTAGTTTCCGAGCATTCATCCATAAGAGAGAATTGTTTCTATCGAACAGAAGGTACCATATCAACCCTCATTGGTGATCAAGTTAATAAAACAAATGTGAGTGATCATGAACAAACCAGAACCAACGGGATATACTACTAAATGTTCGTATCCAAGCCCCGTTCTCCTATTTGGCATGGTCATTACCGGGTTCATCATTGCGGCTATTGTAATGCTCGTTATCCCCTCTTCTGGACCAATGGATGCCATTACAGGATATAGCCCGGTAAATCTTACTCCAGATGAGAAACAGTGGATTGCTCACCACCCTGAGATCCTTGTATGCCCTGATCTGAACTACCCCCCATTTGAACAGATCACAAAATCTGATGACTATCTGGGAATATCTGCTGATCTACTCAGAGAGATTGCAAAAAATACAGGACTTCACATAAAGGTGTCTCATGAAAAAGACTGGGATTCATGCATCGCAAAGATCAAAAATGGATCTGTGGACATTCTTGGAGCGGTGTACATTTCAAGTCTCAGGGATGACTACCTCGTCTACTCAGAACCCTATTATCACTCACTCCTTCCCATCATCACCAGATCAGATGCGACAGATATGACCCTAGACCAGCTCAGAGGAAAAAGAGTTGCATCAGTTGGAGAATATACAACAAACCTGTTGCTCAGAGAACAATTTCCAGACATCACTATCGTCACCGTTCCTGATGTCAGATCCGGCCTTATGGCGGTATCTCTAGGGACTGCAGATGCATACTTTGGAGATTTAGCATCTGCAACATACTATGTCGAGTCTGAAGGAATAACAAACCTCCATGTTTCTGGATCGTATATCCCACAGAATACTACTGAGTTTCAATATGCCTTTGGAATCAGAAAAAATGCACCAGAACTACTCAGCATTGTAAATAAAGGGCTCAAATCAATACCACCTGAAAAACGTGAGGAGATATTCAGAAGATGGATATCTCCTGCACTTACAAAAAACCCGATTAATCCTGTGTTGATCCTGCTTACAATCGGGACACTGACTGCCCTCCTTCTTGTGACTGGAAGTGTAATCCTCTGGAACAGATCTCTTACCCGCATCGTGAGTGCGAAGACCTCTGATCTTGAACGTGAACTGGCTGATCACAAAAAAACCGCAGATACCCTGCTCATCACCAGATTCACGGTTGATCACAGTCAGGCCATGTTTCTCTGGATAGATAACAACAGAGTTATCCGTGACTTTAATGAGACCTTCTGCCAGGCTACTGGTTATTCACATGAAGAAATCACAAATATGCATTTATCAGTCCTGAATTCACGGCTTAATGATGACAGGATACATGAACTCATCATCAGAGTGAGAGATGAAGGGCGGATTAGGATAAAATCTGAAATTAAGACCAAATCAGGCAGTGACCTGCCAGTTGAGATCGTGCTTTGGTACTTTACCTTTGAAGGCAACGAATGGTTCTGCGCAGAGATGCAGAACATAACTGAAAGAATACAGTTTGAACTTGAGCGGGAGACTGTCATTGCCCAGATCCAGCGTAACCTTGCCGAACTCTCTGTTCTGAATGATGGGATCAGAAACCCGCTCACTGTCATCCTTGGAACAAATGAGATCTACAACAATGAGGGTACACCGGTGATTGAAGAGCAGGTTAAAAGGATTGATGCAATGATCAACCAACTTGATCACCGTTGGAATGAGTCTGAGAAGATCTTCAGGTACCTGAAAAATCATTATGGTGTCACAGTAAACCAGTCAAAAGAAAGTGATACAAAAACTCAGCAGGATTCAGAATTCACAGAGAACTCAGGTTAAGGTCCTGAAAGAATGGTGCTCACCACTCATTTCCTGAACATTCCGGAGAGCTCTTCAAGCGACCGGATTCTAAATATCTCATCAATATCAAGCCCTATCGTATAGGTAGGGAAGAGACCACCCATATGCATCCTGGTGATATCGTGAATCCGGGACTCTATTATCAAGGGGAGGACCATGGCAGCCAGTTCATCCCTACTGAATACTGCACCTGATTTTGAAGTTGGATTATTAAGCATCTCATCTGCTTCCTGGATTCTGATTAACTGATCAGAACAAAGCGTTCGTGCAATCCTCCTGCTGAGAGCACTCTGAAAGTACTGCATTAATATGAACTGGGATAAAAAGAGCAGTAGAATCCTGATATCTGCCCTGTCCTGAACAAGGACTGTGGCATCCACATACATACCAAGAGTAAATCCAGGCATCAGAATTGCAATAAGGAGAATAATGGTTGCACATGATGCAATGATCACCACCAGTATCCCGAAGACTGTAATCAACAGATATCGGATCCAGTGATCTGAAGTAATAAAAGAAAGTGACCGGGTGAAGAAAGAGAACTGGCGTTTGAGATAGGAGAGATCCAGATAAAAGATCAGAATCCCAAGGCACTGAATTATGATGAGCAGTGAGGTAAGGAGAGGAATGTTACCATTTGCACCAAGGGCTATCGCAAAGATGAGGGAGAGGCTGTATATCAAAACCATTCCTGATGTAAGTGGCATGATGCCAAGGAGAAAGAACCGGATGGCTAGTTGCAGTATTATTCTGCGGTTTTTTACGAGATGCAGATTTTTTAGCCAGGGGAGCAGGGGATCGCGGTCAGACCTGCTTTGAGTTGTCTTTCTAAAAAGCCCGGGGATAAGGATGACAGCCACCGGAATGAGAGGATAGATAAGATAAAAGTAGAGGCTTGCAAGGATCCACAGGACCATATAACTGCCGGGCCTGTCAACAAGACAGATGAGATTAAGAATCGCGGCCACAACGAGGGCGCCGTATCCAGCCGCATGAATGCGATCTGAATCTATCACTTTAAGAAGAGCCAGGAGTCGTGATTTCTCATCTGCAATGGCATTTTCCAGATATGCAGCCTCATCGCGGCAAGCCTCCTCCATCTGTTCATCTGTTGGCTGATAATCCATATATTCTTGCACAACAAGACCCCTGCGGCATATTAATACAATCTCTCGTCGATGGCTACCATACTGATGTATGTCGCCAATCGAAGATTTTCTGCACCCTCTCCATGAAGGGATCTGGGAGGTGGTGATCCCCAGGGATCAGGTGACAGAACCACTCGGACAAGGATGGGAACGATCACAGATCAACGTTCCGACACCGGGAACTATTGCCAGTTACCGGTGTGGACAATACCACCTGCATATGACAAAAACCGAATTCAGGGTTCATCTTGATCGGTATGATCCCAAGAAACATCCTATTCTTCATCTCATCGATGATGCACCTCTCCTGTTGATGATTTCAGAGACGTTCATAACGCTCATCTCTTTCACCAGGGAGTATTACCGGTCTGGCACCAGCGAAAAACTAAAAGAGCAAAATGCCATCCTTCGGCATCATTTATTACTAGGCCCACTTGTGATTTTTCTGGGCCTTATTTTTATTCTTATTCCGGATATGACCTTTCTTGGGATTACAACCTATCTCATCCCGGGAGTGGTTTTAATTTCAGGGGCTTTCACCCTTAGAAGTAGTCTCTCAGTCCGTCCATTCAGAGTGATAAATCGCAATGACCTCATAGGAGGTATCTGGATCATCGGGGCGGGGCTCATACTGAGTGCAATATCCCCTGTACTATGGGGGGGTGTTATCCTATTCATCCTTTCAGGATGGATGTTTGCCTCTTCAGTTATGCTCCTTCGGAGAGTAATAAAAGGAAGAAAAGCTGTTCCAGAGGGATTTGTTAGCAGAATGCTTATAGGAACAGTCTCTCTGGTTCTCGGAATTGCGAGCCTTATTGAACCGGCAGCAGTTCTTATGATCTTTATGGATGTTCTTGGTGCATTGACAATAGTTGTAGGAGGAATTATTACCCTCACAGGTGTCAGACTCAGAACGCTGATGCAACCGGTATAATTCAATTTTTCAAAAAAAAGGAATCAGAATACTCCATTATCTTCCAGTTGTCGCTCTATCATCTGAATCCGGGCTTCAATCTCATCGCTCATAAGGAGTTGCCCGGCCCTGATGAGATACTCTCTGGCTTTCATGAGATTATGTTCTTCAAGATAATTCTCAGCAATACCTGTAAGAAGTGAGATGATCACAGAGTCCGGGCCAATGGGAACGTTTCTGTCTGAGAGGATCTCTTTTCCATTGAGGTTAAAATATCCATAATCTAGATCTCCATTTTCTCCGGTGATGAGTTTGAGCTCCTCCCGACCATCATGTGACTCCTCCCAGGTCTCTGCCATCAGGTAGCAGGCTATGGCAGCCTCTTTATCTTCCTGTAATGATAAGAGGAATCCCTGATTTCTAAATGCAGCTGCAAGATCCTCTTTCATCCACGCTGTTTTGAATGACAATGCAAGAAGGGGGATTGCTTTGGCAATATTCCGGTGCCTCAACATGAGAGAGACCGTATCTCCCAGAATTCCTGCATGTACAGGACTCTGATGCCTGGCCTTATCAAGAACACTGAGTGCTTTCTCATCCTCTTTAATTCCTTTAAGATATTTTCCATATAAGTAAAGAATATCAGTCGGGAGATAGGGAAGCACAATTACATCAAGATCAGGTTTACATTCAGTTACGTACCATGTGTATTCGATCAGATCACGAAATGACCTGTATTCTTCTGATCTAGATTCAGGCCACTGACGTTCACCAAACGGTAGGAGAAATGGGAGAACAACTAAAGCCTGATCATATGATCTTACAGAAATGGTACTGGAGAGATCTTCGAGAATAGGTAAGAGAAATGGTTCAGGGTTCCTTGATTCCTCACAGAAATCAACAAATTCACTCGGAGAAGTTCGTGAGAGCAGGACCCTGCTGATTTCCCCGGCAATGAGGAGGTAGCAGGGGTGACCCTCATATCGCTGGCAGACTGTGAGCAGATATTTCGTGAGATCTCCCGAAGCAGAAGGAAGATTTGCCAGAATTCTTTGTATGGCATCTTCACATAATCCGGTGCTTATCATGCCTGCTCCGGTAGAAAATTTGAGAGATAATGTTCTCTCTCACAGGTCAGAAGATCTGATCTACCCGGTACGTGAGAACAAATCATCACCACTCCTGAATTCAAGGCCCGGGTGAGGATCAAAGCGTACAACCCCGACTACAGCTTTTCCAGCGACTGCTTTTTTTACTGCAGCCGTGCCCTCAATTCCAAAACCTCCACAGAGTTCAATCGCTCCAACCCCTTCATCAACGAGGCTTTTTGCGATCTTTTCAGCCATCTGATAGTTTGCAACACCGACTGTTGTCAGGATAACTTCAGGGGTGGTGATAACCGAACGATGTTTTACCGGATCTGCATCAGGTGCAACAAAGATGAATGCTGCCTTTAGTACCATAGTACCCTGATTGCACCGGCACCGAGATATAACAGTGGTAAAAAATTTTATAATTTTTTTTCTCTACTTGACTACCCACTTGAAACATTGACCCTTGCATCAGGTGTTATCGTTACTGTGAACTTAATAACAGATCCTGCTGATACCGTCTCCTGCTCCCCGGTATACTGGTTTGTTAATGTCTGCTTCGGATAATATGCATACAGGTAATTTCCCGGGGATTCGGGAAGTGGGATTGGGAAGGTCACTTGGAACATTTCTTCGGATTTTCCGGATAATGGGTATAGAAGGTCGTTGAGGGATTGATCTAAGTCCGTTCGTTTAAGAGTGACGGTTTCGGATCCACTTGTTCTGGCCTGTAGGTTTGCTGGCTCTAATACCAATGTAATCTGCGATTCAGAAGATTCAGGAGCAAGGTTTGACAGGGTGATTGTGATATCACTGGTCTTTCCTGGAGCTGCATCATCTGAAATCGATGCATCTTCAATATTCAGGCTCATAGGTGGTGAAATGAATGGAGGGGGGTAATAAGTCAGTGTAGGTGTAGGGGTTGCTGTAGCAGTTACTGTGGGGATCACTGTAATGGTTGGAACAACTGTAACTGTGGGAGTCGGGGTAGGGGTGATATTAACAGTCTCGTTTGGAGTAGGAGTTACAGTAACTGAAGGCGTGGCTGTTGGAGTGGATGTCACGTCTCCTGCTGTAACATTGCTGACTAATGAGGCTTTTTGTAACAGGGAAGAGGATGAGGTGAGGGTGATTAGTGTACCATTAGACAGAGGAGTTGTTGATATCTGTCCGCTTGAACTGCTTAAAGGGACGATGTTCTCTGTTTCTGTGGGAGATACCACAGGGTATAAGGTAGGTTCAGGAATTTCCGAAGTAGGAGATTCTGTCGGTTTCACATTCGTATTCTGGATAAGATTATTTAGTAAATCAGTAGTGGCAACAATGGGCTCTGAGGATGTAGGTACCGGAGTATCAACTGGATCCTGCACCGGGACAGATTGAGGAGCGGGAGTCGGAGTAGGTGTTGTCGTAATACTTTCAGATGGTACCAGTGTTTCGTTATCACCCCATACCGGTACCTGAAATAACAATACGAGAGAGATGATACAAGGGGTCAATATCTTATAATTAATCTGCATGGTTTCACGATTTTTTAGTAGTTTTCGACACCAAATTGCAGTAAGAAGAATCATTCTCGATATGGAAAAAGAAGTAAAAAGGGAGAACAAAGGTGACTGTTCTGATACAATCACCAGGTTCAGGCTTCAGTTTCTTCACCACGATCACAGAAGGAATCTTCATCCAGGTCGCTGTATAATGGGCAACCCGGACAGCTGCAATGGAACCCTTTTGGACAGGTCCCGGAGAGAGAGTCAGCTTGTGCCTGAGTGTCCTCGTCAATCAGGGTTGTGGCACCTGATTCGCTGATACTGTCCTTCTTTGATGAAGAAGTGGCGGCAATAGTGGGATCCTGACACCCGTCTTTGGTATCTGCTGCAGTAACATTGCCAATGATACCTACAGCAAAACTGAGCAGACAGAAGATTTGCAGGATGATGAGAATTCTATTATGATTCATATACCGTTCCTACGATACCGTGCTCGTGATTATCCGTTTCATTCGTGCTTTAAACTGAACCACATGAAGCAGAGCACACACTGCCATCAATATTCCTGACCAATCATGGAGGTCAGTAATGAGGGCTATGGGAACCTGACGATAGGTAAACCCAAGTGTGGTCAATAGACCTGGCCATTTTATTATTCCAGTAATAACACAGATCACCGTTGAAACGAGGAGAATCAGTGTTGTTATATTGATGAGTGTTTTTCGCTTCATAATCCACAAGATACCGGATAATCAGAGCCGGTATGCGATACCAGTTCTCTGATTACAGGAAATATAAGCAGCCAGGATATCCCAGGTTAGATCCCCCCTCTCACAGGTTCAATGTTTTACCGAATCAAAACAAGAATGACACAGGTTGATAGGAAGAGACAACCACATGGTTGGAGAAATAGATCAAACAGTTGGATCTTCTTTTTGAGATATCAAACAGAGTCGAAGCATGGATCTTCGAAAGAACAAACATATCAGACAGTTGTGTAGTTTGCTTCAGGTCTCCACATTTTTATCACTTTCACTTATTCTGATCCTGTCAGGAGTGGGCATATGTGCTGCTGATACTACTTCATATGACTGGAACAATCAGGGTGAATCATATTACAGCAGCGGAGATTATGATGATGCCATTACGGCATTCATGAACGCAGTTACTGTAAACCCGAATAATGCAGAGGCGTGGAATAATCTTGGTAATGCATATGAGCAGGTGGGCAGATATGAGGATGCCGTGCTTGCATATCAAAGGGCGGTTGCAATTAATCCCCGTTTTACTGAAGCATGGAATAATCTTGGCAATGTCTACGAAAAACTGGGAAGATATGAGGAAGCACGTGATGCATATCAAAGGGCTACATCAATTTCTTCAGATATATCAAGGGTTCCACCAATGAACCAGTTCCCACCCAATGGTCAACCAGGTCAGTATCCGGGAAACCAACCTGCCGGACCACAAATGCCAGGGATGAATCCGGGTCCACAGCCTGGAAGATGAGTCATCCAATTACAACATCTGAAGTTTCCGTTAAAAAAACACCGGGCGATTATGGTAAGAAGGAAGGACCCTTTGGGTCCTTTGAATAAAAACAGATTTAAAAAATCCTTCTTTCAAATAAATTATGATGAACCCGGAGCTCCGCAGACTACTGGTAATGCATCAGCTATCTCTTGCAGCATCTCTGCCGGAATCCCCATGACCATCTCTCCTTCTTCAATTCCGGAGTACTTCCGTGACCCATCGCATCCCAGCGAAAAATTAATTTTTCCGGTCAGATACACCTGGGCTGAAGCATCTGCGCATACAGACTGAATCCCGGCGAAGTTGCACGTAATTCTACCTCCAATCCGGTACAGGTTGCTTTGTGCA
Organism: Methanospirillum lacunae; assembly: GCF_003173355.1. NCBI lineage: Archaea > Methanobacteriati > Methanobacteriota > Methanomicrobia > Methanomicrobiales > Methanospirillaceae > Methanospirillum > Methanospirillum lacunae. Next base: position 203,321 of record NZ_QGMY01000007.1, read on the forward strand.
AGTTTCAGCATTGCTTTTGGTTTGGTGACCAGAAGAACGATGGTGGGATCAAACGGGACTTTTTCAAGCGGTGCATAGGCCATGCCGTAAGTTGCATTAGATTCAACGTGAGGGATATTGAGAATCGTCCGTTTACACGCTGCCCAGCTGTCATATTTCCCAAGTTTGTAGTAAAACTCTCCACTCTTCAGGGTAGGGGTTATCTCACGTAATCCAAGAGCCCACGACCCCCCCATACAGGCATGATTCTCACTGAGAGTGTAAAAAGTTCTACCTTCTTTTCGAGCCAGGTTCACCATCTGACAGTGGGTTATTTTCTCTTCAAGAGCAGGGACACCTTCAGGGAGATGCTCTTTCCCAGTGATGAATTTGATGGCAACCGGAGAACCTTCGAGGTGAAGGAGTTCTTTCATAATCCTGGATATTTCAGGATAATCTATCTTGGTTCGTATGGCATCCTGCATGATGATCTACCTTGGAAACAATAGGACCATCTACCATAAAGAGTTTGAGGATGGTCATTTCAATTGTGAATTTTGAGGAGAAACCATGTTATTCCGGGTTACCCGGACCCGGAACAAGCAGTGACTGTGCCCATACCCTGTTTGCCCAAAGGGCGCATCCACCCCCCGATTCTGAAAGCATATGATGATTAACCCTGATTTTTGCAAGGAGATCGGATTTGAGAGCTTCACGTAACGGAATCTTTGTAACATTCACATCAGAGATCGGAGCAGCAGGACAGGGCTCAAGATCACCGGAAGGGCTAATATGGACAAAACCTCTTCCCGCAGAGAGACAGCCTCCAAATGCTTCTTCATCACCGGGAAAACCAATGACAAGAACGGGGTACTGATCAGAAAACCTGGAGAGAATATTGTTCAATGAATTGTGTTGGTCTTGAGAAAGAACCAGGTCAGATGTTCCTTCCCCAATGGGAACATACTCCACATACGTGATCAACCGACATCCACACGAGATCATATCTTCAACAAACCTGTCACTCGTGACTTCTGTAAAATTTTTACTGCTTACAGTAACAGAACATCCAAAAAAATTGCCATTCTGGCGAAGTAATGAGAAAGATCGTATGGCAGCCTCATATACACCGTCTGCTCTTCTTGAATCTGTTGCCTCCCGGTCGCCTTCGATACTCAGGATAGGAACGATATTTTTATATTTCCCTATTTTTGTCGCAAGAGTGTCATCAATAAGAAGCCCGTTTGTATATATGGCAAAGGTCATGAGGGGAAACTCTCTGGCCAGCATCAGGATATCATCTTTCCTTACCAGTGGTTCTCCTCCTGCTAATACCAGAAACGAGACGCCGAGATCGACACACTGGGAGATCAGGTTCCTGATTTCATCAGAACTCATTTCCGGTTCCATGACCGGATGCAGGGATCTCATATAGCACCCATGACAGGCAAGATTGCACTGGTGGGTCAGGCTGAGCATGACTACTGCCGGAACCTGCACGCCTTCCGCAGCCAACATCTCACGCTTTCTAGCCGCCTTTTTTTGTGCTGATAATAGCCGTGTTGCAGTCAGAAGGAGAGAGGGATCAGCCCCAACAATGCTGACCACTTTTCTGATATTTGCGGTGATACTCTGCGAAAGAATATGTGTGTAGAACCCTGGCAGCCAGTCAGGATCATGACCGGAGGCAGAACCGGTCACCGGGGTCGAGTACTGGATCTGCTGACTACTCATGTATCAGTTCCTTTTGTCTGCGTATATCTGCAGGAGTGACTGACGGGTGGTGATACCGTCCTCTTCCTTCTGTTCCAAGCATCATTTTCAGATTGATTGCCTGAACGGGGCAGTAATTTAGACAGGCACAACAGAGTTCACACCGGTCGGCATACACAGGCAGTTTGTCATTGAGGGTAATGTTACCGGATGGACAGACAGATACACAGGTCCCACAGGAAGTACAGGCATCAGATACGGAAAATTTCTCTCCAGCATTGTGAACATTTTTCGCAAATGGTTCATAGAGCAGGAATTGAAGAAGGGATGACAATGGAGCAATTCCCGGGCGCTTTTCTTGATTGTTTCTGATTTCTTCAGCTATCAGGGAACAATCTTTTTCTGCTTTCGTAAGAATGGACCGCTGTTTTTCACCGGTAGGAGGTGAACTGATTGGAGGAAAGTTTGCAGGCATCTTTACCATAAACCCTGCATTAATCCCTCTGCCATTGCGAGACTTCACAGCATGATCAATCGTCTTAAGGGCGGATGCACCGGTTCCCCCAAGGGTCAGAACTGCAAAGAGATACGAATCTGCGAAGATGGAAAGCCCATGCAGGAATTCCCGGACCATGACCGGGATGCCCATGTCATACACAGGGCAGCATATCCCGATCCGACCTTCAGGCACAGTGGTATCCTTCTTCTCATTCATCAGGGCAGCAATTGGAACAAGATCAGTATCTCCAAGAATTGTGGCAATGTTCTTTGCAACAACCAGGGAATTTCCGGTTCCAGTGAAATAATAGATCGTCGTCTTCATGCTATTCCATCGACAGAACGAATTTTTTCGATAAGAGGGGTAATTGCTTGATCGCTAATTACAGCGTGCTTGTCAAGAATTCCTTCTCCAACAGGGATCAGCCCTGCATCAGTGACACGTGATCTCAGCAGAGTAATAGCCTGTTCACCACTTTTCGCATCATTACAGGTAACAATCAGAAACACTCGTTTTCCATCTTCTCCAGATAGTGCCTTGAGTGCCCCATTCATGACAGGGGTGGGCTTTCCTGCCCAAACAGGGCATGCGAGAACCACAAGGTCTGCATCGTCAAGGGCGATTGAAGCAGGGGTGACTAAATCTGCTGTGCCTGTCAATGCACGATAGCATCCTTTCGTTACTGCTGAAAGAGTAGAATACTGCTGATTCGGGACGACTTCGATAAGATCTCCTCCAATCTTGTGGTGAATCTTCTCTACTATTATCCTGGTTTTTCCTGAATGTGAATGATAGATGACAGTGATCTTCATGATGGTCAGTCTCTCTTTTTGTATGAGTTCTTTCTGGTTGGATCAATTTCGTTACGGTTTATGTCTGATATGCCTCGATGATCATCCTGATCAGTTCCATTACATGATGTGAATCCTCTGTTTCACGCCGGGAAAATGCTGCCTCCCCCGCAACAACAACTCCTTTTTCTTCCAGATTTTTCTTGAGTATCGGAAGACAATGACCAGGATTACTGCTGTACGTGGTGCACACAAACGCCTTCTTTCCTGCACATCCGATTAATCCTGAAACTAGGGAGTTTGCAGCAGGAGCAGGTTTCCATGCCCACACAGGGGTTGCAATCACCAGGAGGTCATACGCAGATACATCGATGGTATCAGGTGTAACCTGATCCTTCTCTTCATTGCGGGAGCGAAGACATCCGGTTGTGAACGCAGTGAAAGACCTGTATTTTTTCAAAGTGTGAATTTCAATGAGATCCCCACCGCATACTTCCTGAACCTTCTCCATCAGACCCCGGGTAATCCCGGAATAGGAGTAATAAATGATAGCGATGTTAAGAGGACCTTCGGGAATTTTTTCTCTTACTAACTGCTGGTTACATCGTGAGAGCACGATGGAACGCACCTGTTCGAATTGCCCTGCTATCTGAACCATGCGGGCACGATTCAGGGTAAAATTTACGTGAAAACCCACACGTTCCGACTCAACAAGCCCATCTGATTTGAGCAGTTTGAGATGTTGTGAAACGGCAGGTTGAGATATACCTACGCGTGCAGCCAGGTCAGATACACCTAATGTTCCGGTTGTATCTGTCGCCAGATGAAAGAGGATACGAAGCCGGTTTGCATCGCTCAGGACTTTGAATGCCTCTGCAAGATCTCGAACCTGTGGACATTCATCAGGAGCGTTGTCTTCAGGAACTTCTGCTGCCATGAAGTGTATAACTAATTACTTATAGTCTTATAACAAATTTCTGTATGGTGCTGCGGGGCCTGACATGAGACTGAGAACCGGTACATACTACCGCTGATACCCTCCACCTCCTATAATATAAGCACTCAGTCTATTCTGCACGAATGGATCCTGATCAGACCCCCGGCCTGGCACCTGTTTGCCTGAGATGTGGCAGGTGCTGCAGGTACGGCCCTTCTATTAATGCAAACAGTACAGATCTCAAGCGATGGGTTATTGAAGATCGAACAGATATTCTCACTTTTTTTCAAGCATACTGCACGGATGGATCATATGTTAACTGCGCATTTTTCAAAAATCCACAATCCCTGTCCCGGGTTCTCTGGACAGATATGATAAATCCCGATACCAATGATTATTATAAGGATTGTCCATTTTTACGACCGCTTTCAGAAAACAAGTGGTATTGTTCAATATATGAAACGAGACCTGCTATCTGTACAAGATTCAGACCATGGGAATGGGGAGAGAAAGGAGAGTTCTTCAACTGCCCGGTTGTTGAACGCATGTCAAGAGAAGCCTCAACCTCATTTTCAGGTACATTGATCCATTCTGAAAAAGAGGAACGTACAACAGATACTTGCAATCCCGGCCACGTAAAAGACAACCTGGGTACCAGAAAGATCCATCACCATCCCTGAGAAAAGTGGGGATATGACGAGTCCGATTGAGAGTACAGTGTTCACCAGTGCCGATGCACTTCCCTGCCCAATCTCCCGGCCTGCTACGGTCACAACAGCATACATTGCCGGAAGTGAGACTGCTCTGCCAACACCCATCAAAAGAGCTGCAATTAGATAAGGGAGTAGTCCGGTAAACTCAGGAAGGACCAGGAGAGAAGTGCCAATCATAGCAGTTCCTCCGGCAATAAGGTAGTACCTGTCAAACTGATCAGCAATCCTGCTGAAAAAAAACTGGAAAACAGGTGTCGCCAGTACTGATACCAGAATCACCAGTCCGGTCTCTGATGCAGAAAGCCCGCCGGTCTTTATCGCTGCAACCGGGAGAAAAACCATAAATGTGCCATTTGCGAGTGCATACATTAACTGGTACAAAATGGGTCCACGAAGCGGTTTGTAGGCTATTACTGTCCTGATTGGAGCCTTTTGAACAGGTCTTGAAGGGATGTCAGGAAGAAATATAATAACAGTTGCCAGGGCTGCCAGGGAGAGGAGAGTCATTGCATGAAAAACGGCATCCATTGTGAATATGTCAGAGATGACTCCTCCGATAAGCGGACCAAGACTCATTCCCAGTGCGACTGAACTTGCAAATGATCCCACAAATCTTCCTTCTTCTCCGGTGGGGGCTATTTCACTGATATATGCAATTGCAACCGGAAGTACCATCGCAGAGGCTATACCATGGATAAACCGCAAAGCCGTGATTTCATACACTGATCCGGCAAATGTGTACAGAAAAGAGATGAGAGAGTACATACACAGCCCAAAAATAATGAGACGGCGACGGCCGTGATCATCTGATAACCTCCCAAAGACAGGAAGAAACAGGGCCCTGGATAATGCAAACGCTGAAAATATCGCACCAATCCAGATCCCGGTTGCTCCAAGAGTGACTGCATAACGGGGAAAGAGCGGTATGACGATACCCACACCTATCATTGTTGCAAACACTGCAGAGTAGAGAGAGAGAAAGATCCGCCTTCTGGTTCCTTGAGATGGCAGGCTGGCGATCATATAACTGTTGAATTCTAAAAGGCTGACAGGTTGATGCAGGCTATCAATTCGAACATTACAGATGATCTAAATGCTCTCGTGAATCCTCTCATTCCATACTCACTCAGCATAAAAAGGGAAATAAGGACACGATCTAATCATCCACGATAATATCGGCATCCTACAGAAATATTTAAACTTCTAGTTTACTTATTGAGCAAGTTGAAAGGAGTATCGTGGTCTGGTTTCATCCACGCATTCACATGAGTTATGTCATACTCATGGCTCTGTTCATCACAAGAACCCCCCCAATCCATACCAGATACGCTCCACAGATACTTGACAAAAAAGAGAACCGTTCCGCAAGAAGATACAGCGACGCCAGGAAAATGAGCGAGGGGATGGCGAAATAAAACGAACCCAGGACAAGTTGGTGGGCGACATTGGTTCCTGACTCAGCATACGTGAAGAGAAATGCAATCGTAGTGGTTATGGGAGCAGCAGCAAGAATGCCACCATAGCGGGGATCAATATGCTGAACAATGAGGGTAACCCCGACAATGATACATCCGGCAACAATGAACTTTAAAAGAGTATACAAGTAATCCATATCAGAAAAGAGTGAATGCTGACTGGTATTAAACATAAGCCAATTTTGTCATAATTTTGGAGTATTCAAAAATTACAAGCGGCTGTCCGGAAATCAAAATATCATTGTTATGAGATGCTAATGACCTATCCTTCCGGGCTATCTTCATCTCTGAAGAGTACATACAGATGTTCATCAAGGATCTTTCCTTGTTTGGTGATCGCTTTTTTATGAATTGCCTCAAGGACAAACCCATTCTTTTCCAGCACACGCATGGAGCCGGGATTATTGGAGAAGACACCAGCCTGTATCCTGATGATATCTGGATTTTTAAACGCAATAGGGAGAATGGCACAAACTGCATCTGAAATGATCCCTCTTCCCCAATATGGTTTTGACACCCAGTATCCAATTTCAGCACTTCTCCGGTATATATCAACAAGGAGGTGAATTCCAATACCTCCCACTGCCTGATCGTCCACCACCACAGCCATAAACAGATGGGGATGATCACTGGTTGCCATGGCAAGGAATCTGTCTGCATCTGCTAGTGTGTACGGGCTCGGAAATCCATCACGCATTGATGCTGCTATCTCCGGGCAGTCTGCATGTTTTACAAGAGAGGGACGATCATTTAATGACCACGGCCTGAGAAGAGAGGATGGAGTTTGTAGTATCATTTCTGACATCTCGTACTTTCCGATGCTGGTTGCTTTTTTTGAGTAAATCACCAGATAATTCCTAAAATATTTGCATGAGAACATAATATGGTGCAGGTTCGAGCAGGACAGGAACAAACAGAAGACCGAACATCTATGAAGTTATGATGAGAATACCTCTATCATCTATGAGCCGTATTCACCTTTCTCCATGTCAGACCTGTAGACATTATTACCAGAATAATCCAGATGATTTACTGGTCTGTGAGGCATTTCCTGACGGGATTCCAGACCCAATACTCACAGGAGAAGATAACCACCATCGGGCGTTCCCCGGTGACCACGGGATCGTGTTCGAGCCGATGCTAAACCATGAGATCATATCACGGGAAGAAGAGGAAATTAAAGGTACGACCATAAACATGGATTTCAACCTTGGAGATGATGTTATTAAACGACAGGGGATTGATATCGTGATACGGGTCAACCCGATAAAAGACCGGTTTGGTGACCGGTATACCTGATAACCAGTATTAGTTCAATTTTCTAAATATCACACAATACCATTTCTTTTGGCAATCAGTTTTTTTCCTGCAGACAATGCAGCAAGAATGAGAGCGATAATGATCAACAACATCGTTGAGATATTGCTAACAAATTTGAGTTTTGTAAATACTGAGGCAACAATCACAATCTCCGGGTAATGAACCGGATAAAGGAGGAGAACTGCAACAAAGCAGAGATTCTCAATGATATCTGCAATTCCGCCTATCACCGGGATGATAATCAGACCCTGAAGTTCTTCTCTGCACGGGTACAGGTACCGGAGAAGAGAACTCAGAGTTATTGCAAAGAAGAAGAGGTAACATATGGAAAATATGGTATCAAGAGGAAGGATAATTGAGAGCCAGAAATCCCTGCTGATCTGACCAAATGCATCAATAAGAGAGTATACAGAAAGGGGCGAATACCCAAAAGAAAGGTCAGGAACTTCAAGACCACCAGTGAAGGCAGAAAGCTCACGGGTTCCAAGGGGTCTGCCTGTTGAAGCAAAAAAAGAGAGAAGGAACAGGATGGTAATGATCAGATACGATGGCCATGATGAGAGGCGTCTGATGATGCCAATAAGATGAGCCATCCAGAAGATCTCCTGACTTTCGTTTTTCTGATTGTTACACATCAATACTTCCATTCCCCCGGACTATGGATTCAATAAGATTAAGATAGTGAGAGATGAGGAGATCTTCATCAATATCACGCCTTTTCAGTGACCATACAAATTCAGGACTTTTATCCATCACGCTGCTGATCATCATTCTGACGATGATCGCAAGTTCGATGGGATCGATATCGCTCCTGATAGACCCATCCTCTACTCCACTTTCAACAATATCTTCTGTAAGGCTAATCATGGCTTCAGAGTGTGAGATGAATTCAGTTACCTCGTCGTTATAACTCTCCCTTTGATCAAGAGAGAAACGTCCTGATTTAAAGAGGAGGATCATTGAACGGTACCCGGGATATTCGCGTGAAAACCTGATACCCGCCATCCCCAGTGCTGTCAACTGACTGATTGCAGGACCCTCGCACTCATGTACTGCATCACTGATTTTCTGATGGAAGAGTTTGATTCCCTGTAGGACTATGGTAAAGTATAAGGCCTCCTTATTTTTAAAATAGAAAAAAATTGTCCCTTTTGAGAGTTCTGCTTCGTTCGCAATCTGCTCCATGGAGACTTGATCATACCCGTATTCAAAAAAAAGATGTTCAGCTGCAGATATGATCTGCATTCTTCGCTCTTCCCGCTCCCGTTCTTTGCGCTCGGTAATCGTCATGAAAGGATGTTAATTCCTGAAGTCATACGTAATCGCATTTTTAGGGCAGATATCAGAGCATGAGGCGCAGAGAATACATTCGGTATTTTCCATCTGCCCCTTTTCCACCATCTCTTTAACGTCCAGTCCCATCGGACATACCGTGGAACACCGGCTACATCCGGTGCAGAGATTATTATCACCTGATAAATGAAGGGCAGGCCATCTGAAGAGATTGCGGACCTTTCTACCAATGATTAATAAGACACAGGTAGGGCAGATGTAATGACAGAAACCCCTCTTTCCTGATATTATGGCAAACAGAAAAATGCCGCCAAAGATTATGAAGTAGACCAGATACGAGATCGGTTCGGTGAGGGAGACTCCGGAGGTTGTACTGTAGAAGATATTTACTGAATGGATACCTCCTGCAGAGAGTAGTGTGGAAATAATCAGGATAACCCAGAACACCCATACACCGTATTTGATGAGGTTGAGTCGTCCTCCGCTAACCGGTTTATCCTGTATTCCTTCACAAAGTTCCTGAAATCCACCCATGGGGCAGAGCCAACCGCACCAGAACCTGCCGAGGATCAGTGAAGACAGAAATGTTATGATAAACAGGATCATGCTCCCGGTGGCTATCCCTTCAGATGTGCCCATCAAGAGGATGATTGGCGATACATAGAACAGAGTTGCCGGTATGCTTGTAAAAAGCAGAAGAATCAATGCCTTCCGCATCTGTTGGCGTTTCATGACCATTCCCTTCCATTATGCCATATATCAAAAGTGTCCAGATTCATCATACCAATTCACAACATAATTTTGACCGTCGGTCAATACATATCCTTCGGTCAAAGTGGTCTTAATGTCTTTTAATTAAGCAGGATTATTTTCTGCGAAACCATCCTCACCCTGAAGATTTCTAATGATTCGCCTGAGTTTCTCCTCAAATTCCATGATCTCATCAGGAGAGAATCCAGCGTAAAACTCATCAATCATCTCGCATGATACCTGAAGGAAGAGATCTCTGATGATCTCATGATCCCGTGCAAGGAAGATGAGAATGACACGCCTATCTTTTTCAGAAGGATTTCTGGTAATCAGTTTATCCTGTTCGAGCCGATCAAGCATACTTGTCAGGGTGGACTTTTGCAGTTTGGTCCTGCTTGCAAGTTCGCTAATCGGAATACCATCACCCTTCCAGAGGGCAAACAATATTCTTCCTTGTGCCGGGTTAATCGCCTCGAGCCCATGTTCGCGAAGTTTGCGGGCAAATACCCGCCCGGCAAGCTGATGAACCTGAGAGATCAGAATCCCGCCTTCAGAGAGTGACTTCATTGGCTATCTGAAGGATTCCAGGATACAGAATCAAGATATTCATAGTACTTTGCGACCCGTGGTACAAGACAGAGTATTGAGTAATCTGGATCAAAAACTCCACCAGGGTAGTACATCGTCCAGTCCTTCTGCCAGATCTTCTCTTTTATTGCAGGATCAGAAACTACAGATATTACTCCACCAAGCATCAGACCACGCCATGTCAGGGGATCGCAATAATAAACTGAAGCTTTTTCATTATTCTTAATCTGACTTACTTTCCCAGAAGAAGTATTGGTGGTAAAGTAAACCAGAAGATCGTTCTGGTGAGAATCAAAAACAGGGGCAAGATCAGGATAAGTTTCCATGTTTCGCAGATTGAGCATTGCCCTGGTACTTGGCCAGCCCTGTTCATCGATAGTGGTTAGAACAGTTGCTTTAGCTTCAGACATCAAAGTTATGGCACGATCATGCCCAGTCATTTGATCCATATAGTATTATGTAAGATAATACTACATAAAACTAATTTCAATAAAAAATAAAAATTTGCTGCTATACCTCATTTCTCTTTGTCCGAAACAGGTATCCCACGAATTATAATGCATGGGTGATCCAGTACATAACCAATGGATCTCGGAGAGTTGTTTCTCCAATTTATTGAACAATACCATGAAGTTCTCCGCGAAGCTGATGCGGAAGAGATGAAAGCAACGGGCCTGCCAGATATCACAATTCACCAGTTTTTTTATCTCAGGGAGATCCGTCGTCAGGAACAGACAACGCTTACTGAGCTTGCCCTTTCACTTCAGGTAACAAAACCATCTGCGACAGCTGCAGTCACAAGGTTGATCAAAGATGGTTTCGTATCACGGACTCAGTCAACCTTAGACCAGCGAAAGTTCCATCTTTCCCTCACCAAACAGGGACAACAGATATTTATTCACAAAGAGAGGGCATACAAACAGTTCATCCAACAGGTAGAACGTCGGGCGACAGAAGAGCAGAGGGCAACCCTGGCCGAAGCATTCAAAATTATGATATCCAGTTTTCCGGAAAAAGATCATAACCTAATATAATTAGTTAGATCAAACAAACTATTTATTCTGCAACATTGAATATCACTGTATGGAACAGAAACAGGTAGAGACAGGTTTTAAAAAACTTTCAGAAATCGATGGACGAGCAGGAGAAGAAGTCTACGAGCGATTGCAGAAGATATCACCATTTATGGCAGATTATCTGCTTGGATCATTCGGAGAAATCTGTTCTATCACGGATATTGATAACAAAACAAGGGAGGTAGCAGTTATCGGGGCATGTACAGCTCTCGGCTATGCTATCCCACAATTAAAAGTTCACATCCATGCAGGACTTAATGTAGGTCTCACAAAAGAGGAAATTTTGGCAATCATTAACACGATGAGTGCATATGCAGGGTTTCCTGCCACCCTTAATGCATTGTATGCTGCCGAAGAGGTTTTTAAAGATGAAGGCATCTGATAGGTCCTGAAAAAGATCAAATCTCTGAGCGCGAGATGGGATCTTATTACCCTCTCTATCCCTATGGTAAGTTCCAGGATCGCCAGTATCGATCACGAACTTATTTTTTTCAATTAATCGGCCATTTCTATCATATCATCGACTTTTTTAGCCCTTAATGCCAGTTTTTCTGAATGATCCCTGAGCAATAAGTACAGACAAGTTACCATCACCAGTGGCTTTATCATGGCTTGAGGATATGGAATATCTGACGTTTCTCCAGAGGTAAAGATGCAAAGTCAAAGAAATGATAGAAATGATCACTTCAGGAAAGAACTCTTTACCAGATGGACAACAGGACTCGAACCACTAGAACAACGGGTCAGCATTTTTTCTCATATCCGGGATATTCCCTATGCAATAGTGCCTGAATGGCGTGACTTTGAGGATGTTGAAAAGAAAATGGTCATTGCCAACAGGGGATGGTGTGGACCAAAACATCATCTCCTTGCATGGATGTTTCACTCTCTCGGAATTGAAATCAGATATACATACATTCCATTCAGATGGCAGAATCAAAAAGTGGAATATCCACAGGAACTGAGAGAACTACTCCCATACATCCCGACATCAACACATCTCTGTTGCACTGCACTCCTTAACGGAACCTGGCGACTTCTGGATGCAACATGGGATCCTCCACTCAGAATAGTAGGATTTTTTGTAAATGAACCCTGGGACGGGATGTCAGAAACCATTCCTGCGGTTACCGGTTTTGAACCAAATGACAGGGACTCTGCATTGTCCGATCCTTCTTCCTGGGAAAAGAGAAGAGAGTTTGTGAAGGTCCTTAATACATGGCTTGAAGAGATCAGGGAAGAGACAAACCAATTTAAACAGTGATCAGGAGTCCACCGGCTTTTCAAGAATTATTGTATATGAAAACCGGTTTCCAGAAAATTCTTTCACCCTGAATCCTACACCCTCTGCAAGCTCTGTTACAGTGGAGCGTGACTGAAAATGTGGATCCCGGATCGTCTCCTCTACAAGGAGGAGACCGCCTTGCTTTAACGTTTTGAAAAGGCTTTCCATCGCAGTTTCCCGGTTTGGGATCTCTCCAAGGACAGTAATCAGTACAGCCCGATCATATTTTTCAGATGGAAGGTCGATGTTGCCTATTCCCCCCTGAATGAAGGATATATTGAAGATTTTATTTTTGTCTGCACGTTCACGGACTATGTCAAGCATCCCATCCTGAAGGTCCATTGCGGTGACAGTTCCATCAGGTCCGACTGCTGCTGCCAGTGGAATTGAGAGTCTCCCAGGACCGCAACCGGCATCAAGCACCTGCATACCAGGTTTGAGAGACAGATTTGTTATTGTTCTCCGGGTCCGGGAACTCACTCCTTTTCCTGATGAAGGATCAAGAAGCCACCTCATCCACACCGGACAGGGAAGTGCAGTTCGCCGGGATGCGAACCTCCAGGCAAGACACGAGAGGAGAAGAATCAAGATGAGAAGGATCAGGAGGATTGTCAGGGTCATTATGATAGGTATCAGGTACTATTCATAAAAAGATATCATCGCTTTTGCAAAACGTGATATTCAAACTAAAAAAAGGGTGTTCTGTTGTGAACATCAGAGCCTATACTTTAGGAGTCCTCACTTCAGCAGGCAATTCTCCAAGTAATGAGGTGACATTTGCGTAATCATCGCTGTAAGCTGCATTATAGAAATCAGTCACCCATGATGATGAGATATCAGTCCTGCCATAATACTCCTTGGACGCGGCATATTTCATAGAACTCAGTTGAACCTGCTGTTTGTCACCAAGTTTGAAGACATTCTCGCCAGCCTGGTAGTATGGAATATTCACAAGCATTAAAGCGACTTCCTGTGCTTTGGTAATAAGATTCTGCTCATCTTGTGTCAGCTCCGCACCAGTTTGCTTTTTACTTGACGTAACGGGCTGAATGGTGGGGTTATTCGGATCTGATGGAGGAAGAACCAGACGCTTCTCTACCTTGCCAATGGACAAAGACTTACGTTCATCCCAGAAGGAGGGATCAACAGTAGATTCCATGACATTGCTCCTTGAAGTATACAGGCTGTCATCATAGGTGTCAGAAGAACCAGAAGTAAAAGTTCCGCTAAAAGGGTCATCTGCGGCAACTGATACAATACCTACGAGAACAAAGAGGAACAAGATACTTATCAACATATAAAATCCTGAAAATCGCATATTTCTTGTCATTTTATCACCAAACGCATTTTTACACTAATAAAAAAAACACTGCACAATATGATTTGAGCCAGGGAGATACAAAGTTTCAGGGTACTTTGTGATTATTCACGATCTCAATCATCTCCATCAGGGAGATCGCGGAAAGAAATATATATTGGAATACTTATATTTATTCGCTTAAATTTCAGGATAAACCTAAATAACCAATGATTTACTCTTGTATAATTCAAACAAAGAGATACAAGGCAGACACAAGTTTTAGAAGAACCAACAATCATGTCAAGGTATTTGAATGGTTATACACTCTTTTCCTGCAGACAGTCTTTGGAATATCCAATTAAAACCGACTCCTCCAGGAGATGACCCAGTCTCCTTAATAGAAATATGAATAATTGAATGAATTTCACGGGTTAGAAAGAGACCAAATCCGGTGTTTTTACCAAACCCCTTCTCAAAGATGCGTTCCTTTTCTTCTAAAGAAATTCCAATCCCATCATCTTCGTACAGTAATAAATTTTACTCAGTATGTTCAACCCATGAGAGTACTATTTTCGTAGCACCTTTTCCATGTCGTACAGTATTTTCAAACAGATTATACAAGACTTGTTCAATAAGAGGATCAGTAAATAGTTCTAGATCAGGAATCTGACTCTCGATGACAGGAAATGAATCATTGTTACAAAAGAATGCTTTTGCGTGACATATTATTGTATCAAGGCTATTCCAGCCAGGTGCATGGAGTCCAAGATCCTGGTACATCCTAGTAAATTCCATCAGATGTATGAGATCTTCCACACTCTTTCGCATCAATTCCAGTATGTTATTTTTTACTTCCTACGAACTCTGATCTCTCAGAAGATCAAACGAAATATCAAGTGCTGAAAGTTTATTCAAGACATCATGACGGATGAGGTTTGATATCAGGTTTAACTTTTTATTTGTCAATGAAATTGCATTTTCAAGTTCTTTCCGTTTAATAACATCGAAAAAGGAGTTCTGGATACAGATTTCACCCTTAACAGATATGGGGGAAGATCGTATCTCCAGGGTCCTTATAGTCCCATCCGGCCTTATAACTTGAAATCCTGATACCGATTGATCCTTTTCTACTGTTTTATCAAATAAAATTGATAAATATTTTTTTGAATCCTGTGTTACTAGTTCTGATAATAACAGGGATTTTACAGGATCTAGGGATTTAATCCCAAGTATTGTGAGTGATGCCTGATTTGCATAAATGATTCCCATGATATGAGTAATTATTACTCCAAACCTTGATGTTTCAACAAGAGAGCGATACTGTTCTTCGCTTTCTGCAAGCCTGCGCTGGATAATATTTTTTTCTGTTACGCCATGAACAATAGAGTAAAGATATTTCTTCGAATGAATTGAGATTGGACCTTAAAAAACTTCAACATCTCGAATTTCCCCAGAGGTAAGTTTATGTTTAAATTCAAAGAAATTTCGTTTCTCAATAATTGCCTGGTTCATCTCACGAAAGATTTCATCCCTTGTAAACTGATTAATATCAGTTATGTTCATCCTGACAATATCAGTGTGAGAATATCCATAATACCGGCATGCATACGGATTTGCATCAACGATCTCCCCACTTTCCTGATTAATGATGAGCATCACAGAATGGTCGTTCGTGAAAAGACTTTTGTATCGCTCTTCATTATCCCGAAGGTCACATTCCAACTGTTTCTGGCTGAAAATATCCCGAATGGTTTCAATGGCACCAATAACGTCACCATTCCCTGACCGTAGAAGAGAGGCTTTTCCCCAGAGAACCCTTTCTTTTGAACCTGATTTCTCATAGGTGATTTCAGCTTCAACCACATCACCATTCCGGGAGAAAGGGTTGTACATCCTGATTATTTCAGGATCTTCGGTGAGGATATAATCAATCAGTGTCGGCCTGTTGAATCCATAAATTGACAATGAAGTAAAGATATTGCCTCTTCCCAGTACTTCATTAGCAGAATTCCCTGTCAGAATCTCCATTGCTCTGTTCCATACAATAACCCTGTGATCTTTATTTACTGCAAAGACAGGATCAGGAAGGAAATTCAGGATATCAAGTTGTGAGATATCATCAGGATTCATATTCATCTCCAGGGTGACAGGTTCTGAAAGGGCTTTTCAACAGATATTAGGATATGCCTATTATCTCATATATCATGGAGATTATTTTACTGCCGATGAAACTACTTCCGACCTATAAACAACGCATTATTTAAGATATACAGGAAATTAAACGATATCTTCAGGTACACGGATAGTATATAAAAAAAGAGGACCTGAATCGTGATTTTCAATCTTTTTATTCAGGAGATTTTTTTAGCCTTGGTGATTTGACCATCATAAAGAGTATACTGGCAGCTACAAGAAGCACCGGGAAGACCGCCAGGGTCGCCATCAGACCGATCTGATCTGCAATCGCTCCGGAAATAGATACGCCTATTCCACCTGCACCCATGGCGATACCAAGGAATAATCCAGATATGAGTCCAATCTGCGAGGGGACCTGTTCATGGGCCATTGCTATGGTTACAGCGAATGAGGCCCAGAGTAAATATCCGAATAACAACATGCAAAGAATCAGCACAAAACCATGGGTCATCAGGATCCCGACAAACGGGGGGATGGATGCAACCGTTGTGATCACAACTACTTTCTTTCTTCCAATCCGGTCTGATAGAATTCCACCACTTATCTGACCAATAACACCAGCCACCAACATGAGACTGACAAGGGTTGTTGCCTCGATAAGGGGATAACCCTGGAGGACAAGAAAGGTCGGGAAGTAGGTCATTGCCCCGAATGTGACCCAGGCTCGCAGTGTTGAGCCTGCAAAGAGCAATTTTACCGGGTTCCAGTCTTCTCCACCGGGTTCACTCTTCTCTTTTACAGCCGGGCAGACATCTGGAATTGGTTTGACATAAAGGACTGCTGCAGCTAACATTGCAGGAATAATCAGTATTGTCACCATAGGAATTCCTCCTGAGGTGAGTACTATACCGGCAATGATGGGGCCAAGTGCCATGCCCATATTTCCACCAACCACAAAAAAGGAGGTCAACCGGCCACGGGACTGACCGGTGGCAAGAGCAGAGACTTTACAAAGTGCTCCGGGATGGAAACTTGCATGTCCCACAGCAGATATGAGTACACACATGAGCATGACCATATACTGATCAGGGATGAATCCAAGTAGTGAGATACCGATTCCTGAAAGCATAATTGAGAGCCCGACGCTCACCCGAAGTCCCCTGGTATCAGCAAGATGTCCGAAGACAGGCTGAAGAAGTGACGAGACAAGACTATGAGTTACGGGAAGAAGGGCTGCCTGGAAATAACTATACCCGTACATCGTGATCAGCACAGGCTGAAGCGCCATGAGAACAGGGGCATAAATGTCATTTACCAGATGTGCCAGGGTCAACTGACCAATTTGTCTGAGTTGACTCATATCTCTCCCTCTTTACGGGTTTTCTGTTCTTTCATCTCATTTCTCACTGTTTCTATTCGCTCATCATAGACAGACTCCACAGCATGGAGAACATGTTCAAGAAACGTATTTTGGTCTGAAGATAGAGGCCCAATCCTTTCAACAATCTTTTGAAACACCATCTCATGGATCGTCTCATGTGCTTGATATGCAGTAATACCCGAAGGAGTCAGTTCGAGGTGAACCTCTTTCTCGTTCTTGAGTCCACGGACCTTTGTAACAAGTTCCCTTTTCGAGAGTTTGCTTATCATCTGGGACGCTGCTCCAGGGGTGATCCCGAGATGCTCTGCGACAGTTCTTACATTGGCTTGTGGATGATCGCCAATGACCTGAAGAGTATGGATCTCAGACGGATATAACGGGACATCAACACCAAATTTGCGGGGGATACTTTCAGATTCGTTTAATTTGTTCATAATCCGCATCCAGATCTGATACAGATCACGAGCAGATTGATCAGGAGACACCATCGTTAGTATGTAATTGATTTAGCAGCATAATAATTTAGTGCGTTACTAATTTGATTCTGACTTAGTGACAGTATCATACTCACAAGGAAAGGGTCCCAGATCCTGACTCAAATAACGTAGATTGTTCAACAAATATCAAGGATCAATCCTCGTTTACACAGCCGGATCAAAGGTTGTTGCCTTTTCAAACAACAGAATTTCGGATTAATCCTGACAAAAAGATCTCAGCAAAAGAGGAGGGAACATGTATCATTCTCAAGAGGAACAAGGATTGAGATCTTATTAAAAAAGTCTAGCCAGAAAGAGGAGAGGGAGGTATCATAGAGAACCTCACGATCTATACCGATCTTCGGCCTGGGCTGCCTCTTTAACCCGGTCTCTAATTAGTGATGACAGGTTGCCAAAGTTCGGGTTAAAAACTATACCAGACCCATTATCTTCAGGTCCTGACATTTCTACCCCGGGTGTAAAGTTACCTTCAATAACTGAAGAGATCTCGTTGTAAACAATCTGGTCAAGATTTTTCAGCACTGATGCGACAACAACATCAGGACCAAGAACTGACTGATCAGAATCAACTCCGATGACCTTGAGACCAGATGTGTTTTTGGCATGCTCTATTACACCTATTCCTGATCCACCTGCCACCGTAAAGATAACATCAGTCCCATTCGCGGATAAATTTCTCGCGATTTCTTTCGCTTTGTCCGGGCTCCAATATCCGGAATTATCGTCAGCGACATAGGCAGTGGCTACCGATACATCTTTTCCAGACTGGGCTGCACCATTAGAAAAGCCCTGAATAAACTCGTTCATAGGTGCATTGTCCCTTCCTGCTATCACTGCTACCTTTCCGGTTCGGGTCTCATTAGCAGCGATGATACCTGCCAGATAACTAGACCCATACATTGGAAAAATGACGGTTTTTGTATTATTACCCTGAAGCGGATCGCTGTCAAGTGCTACAACCGGCAGAGTAGGATAGGAATCCGCTATTCCCTGTGCCATACCAGAGAGCGGATTTCCAACCAACAAGACCATTGCCGGTGGCTCCCCTTCAGGTCCATTGAGTTGTGGAACAGGATCAACAGAGGCATTCATGATAGAATACTCCTGTGTAGTAAACGAGTACTTTTCCAAAGCCTTAGTGAGCCCTCGATATACACTGTCAATGAAAGAGTGATCACCCTTTCCTCCAGAGTAGATGACATCTACAAGCGGCTTCGTGTTGGATTCTCCCACGACAGGTATGCAGATAAAAGCAGTGAAAAGACAGAGTAGGATTATCAAAGATTCTAATTTCATATTGGTTTTCCTGACCGGGCGATCATAGAGACAGAGATACTCTGATGTGAGATATTCTCCTTGTACTGAAAACTTAAGATCTGCCCGCCGATAAGGATTTCTTTATTCTTCTGAAAGAAAAGAAACAAGAAAAGGAGTTATCAAGGTTACCAGGTGATAGTGAGATTTGGCTTTGCTGAACTTTGATTTCCAGAAATTTTAGGTGCAACAGTGGTGTTGGTGCCGTGCTTCAGGCTTGTTCTATTCAGGACCGGGGTCTGATTCATACCGGCAAGTTGCTTGTAAAATCCGTCACTCAATGCACCTTCTGGAAACGAACCATTACCCATGAGCATGGCACCCGTATCACCAAAGTTCATTCTATCTACAACATGAAGCGGATTATCATCATCAGAATTTATCATGACAGTTATTGGCATAAAGACAACGATATTGACCGTTGTTCCGTTGGGAAGAGTGACCATATCCTCATAAGGCACATCTGACATGTTTTCATCGTAAAAGGCTGGTTCAGCATAGACACTCAACACGCAAAGAGACAGCAGGAGTAGACCACAGATGAGGATACCATTTTTCATGATCGTGAGTTAGGTAGGAATGGTAAAATCGTTTCTTGATACTGGAAGAAGAGACCTAAAAAATGAAGAGAAACCTGAATACATCATTACCAAACCCTGACTCCACGCATACTTGGATAGTAACATCGTTATCCGCGCTGCTTTATAGATCTCCTGTTGCAAGTTATCGAAATTTAAGCGTGGATCGCATGACAAAGAGCTCTGCTTGGGTCTCTGAAGTAACTACAGCGCAGGTTTAATAGGTACATGAAATCTCACATAATTGCCGTAAATTGACAATTAAGGAGTTATTTTCAATAAATATCCGAAGGAATCACAGAATCATCTGATGGACAGAAGGAGATCAATAGATGGATTGAGGGGGGTCCATAGGATACATCAGGGACAGTCAACATACCCACAGAATGCCCACGAAATCACAATATTTCCGGATTCAAAGCATAGCTTTTATATCTTATTCAGGATATTATCTTTAGAGGTAGGAAAAATATGGCAGACTTACCAATTGCAGCAGTAACCAGAATCGCTAAGAATAACGGTGCAGAACGTGTCGGTAGCGATGCAGCAGAGGCACTCGTTAAGATGGCAGAAGACTACATCGCACAGCTTGCCCGTGAAGCAAACAAACTTGCTCAGCATGCTGGACGTAAGACCATCAAGGAAGAAGATGTAGAGATGGCTTCCCAGTCCCTCTAAATCTTTTCACTACAGATTACTCTATTCTTCGTCAAGATACACAGCTCCTTCACCAATCCTGGACGAGTTCACAGCTATCCTGAACCAGCCATCTTCGCCCCACTCAGTTCCAAAACTATTCTTCCCAATGAAGTACTCATTCCCATTTTCATAGCCCCATCCAACAAGGATTACAGCATGATTCGTTGTCTCTTCCGGGGGTGGGGCAGTACTTGAATAAATTCCTCCTTGATAATCATCAAAGGCATCATCATCATCAACACCCGTTGCAATAGGCCCTTTGAGATAGATTGCAGCTTTCAACTCGCCTACTGGAGGGATGGAAATTTCAGGATCACCCTCGCCAGAAGAATTGACATATGCCCAATGTCCGGCTTTGTACCGCGTTGCATTCCCAAGATCAGCACAGGAATCATCAGTAATGTCAACAGGATACACAGATTCGTTGACCGTGCCAATTTTTCCATCAGGACCGGGTGTATCCACAAGATAGGCCAGTGCAGTCTCAAAGTCACCACCATCACATCCATCATCATCCTCATCACAGGAGATCAGATATTGTTCAGAGAGATCTGGAGTGAGGGTTGGATTGTGCTGAATAATCTTCATATGAGATTCAAGAAGCCCGACTGCGGCATATGCCCAGCAGCTTCCACACTCTTCCCCTTGATCCTTGACCGGAGTTGTCCAGTCCCCATTATTAGTACGCCAGTCAAATGTCCGGGGAAGGACTGGAGGAATAGTAAGTGGAGAAGTGGTAGATGGGACCGATCGGTTATTCTCACGATGCAGAAGGCCTGGTGCATGTTTCTCTCTTTCTCTATCTGATCCAGGAAGAGGAAGGTGAGAGGAATTTATCGATGTTGTGTATATCCCGTTTGATGGAGAACTCCCGGAGTTATACTCATTTTCAGGCCCGCTGTCCAGCCATGCACTCTTATCATCAGGAAATGCTCCTAAAACAGGGATGGATGGCAGGCAAAGAAATAAAATTAGGACAATAGTTATGATCGAGGCGATTGTCCTGAATGAAATCATACCGTAGAATTGGCTGGCATTAGAATAATGAAGCTGTTCTTTCTGTCTTGACGGTACTTTAGTCGCTTCTTGAAATGATTTGTGATAATAATGTTTTAATTGATGAAATATTCATTACGTGAATAATGTTTTGAAATCTCCGATTACAAAAAAACTACAGATAGCCGGATTTGCAATGAACTGATGAATATATATCATCCGGTTCCAGATAAGAAGTATCAGGATTCAACATATTTATGGAGGGAGAGGTTGACCGGGACTGCCAGGATATCAGGTTTAGATCACACAAACGTTCAGGAGGATGCCAGGATCATACGGATTGAACACCTGAGCAAAGTTTTTAGTGGAAAACGGGAAGTTCGGGCTGTAGACGATATCTCCTGTTCCATCATGACTGGTGAGATATTCGGACTCCTCGGTCCCAACGGGGCAGGAAAAAGCACATTGATAAGAATCCTCACTACTCTCCTGACTCCATCCTCTGGTACTGCATTCATCGGACCATATGATGTCACAAAAGATCCAGAAGCAGTTCGGAGGATCATCGGAGTCTGCCCCCAGAACGGGACCCTGGATCTTGATTTGACAGCCTATGAAAACCTCTCCTTTTATGGAAAGTTACAAGGAATAGGTGATGCTACCCTCAAAGAACGAATCAATGAACTCCTGGAAATGGCTCATCTCACAGACAGGGCTCATACACCGGTTCAGACTTTTTCAGGAGGAATGAGAAGAAAACTTGAGATAGTCAGGGCGTTTATTCATCATCCTCTCATCCTCTTTCTTGATGAACCAACTATCGGACTCGATCCGGATTCCAGAAGACAGGTTTGGCAACAGATCACCCTTCTAAACCAGGAGCATACAACAGTTATTCTCACCACCCATTATATGGACGAGGCTGAAAAACTTTGTAACAGGATTGCATTTGTAGAGGGAGGGCGGCTGGTCGCTCTCGATACTCCGGAAAAACTCAAACAATCACTACCTGCAGGAGACCTGATAGGAATATCAACCGGAACAGTCGTCCCAGGACAGGAGATGCTTACAACAATCCGCAATCTCTCAGGAGTCATTTCTGTTTCCACAATAGGATCTAATATTCAGATCGCTGCAATGGGAGGAAGTACTCTCCTTCCCGCCATAATCGGGATCATTGAAGGAGCATCACTTCCCATAACCTCGATAACTATCCGGTCGCCTTCACTTGAAGATGTTTTTATCGAACTGACCGGCAGGTATCTTGATACAACTGATTCAGGAGCCGGGAGGCTGCACTCATGATAAGAGGTGCATATGCCATATTTGAGCGGGATATCAGGAAGTTTCTCAGGTCGCCGTTCTTCATCTTTATGACCCTGATCTTTCCCCTGGTATACCTGGTAATATTTGGAAATGCAATGGGCGGAACCATTGTTCACATTCCAATAGGAGTCACCCAGGAGGAACTCTTCAAGAACGAAACACCGCTCTTTGCAGGAACAGTTGATGCACTTGCCCAGGCACATGAACGAAACAAACCGCCACTCTTTCAGGTGACCAGGTATGTTGATGAAGAAACAGCCAAACTAGACCTGGCAACCGGCAGGATCATGGCAGTCCTGGTACTTCCACCTGCAGTAGCTCCTGCAAATCCAATCAGGATTTATCTGGACAGTTCTGAATACATGATTCCTGCCCTGATTCAGTCAGGTATCACATCTGTGCTGATGCAGACCGGTGTACATAGTGAGGTCCTCATCCAGAACATATACGGAAAGATCGAGTATATTCAGTTCTTCGGAGTTGGTGTCATTGTTATGGCCATTTTCATGACCACAATGATGGGCGGGGGCAATGCCCTGATTAGAGACCGGGAGATGGGAATCATTGAAGGGTACCTGGTCACACCGGTCAGGAGATCAAGCATTGTGCTTGGAATGATCGCAAGCGGGACAGTGAAAGCCTTCATTGCCGGAGTTTTTGTGCTTCTCATCGACATCTTTGTTGCAGGAGTGCCGGTGAGGAGTGCTACAGATATCTTGATGGTTCTTGCTGTTATCTTCATCATCTGTCTTGGTATCAACAGCCTTGTTATATCATTTGCTTCACGATTCTCAAACCAGTCAGCTTATAGTTCTGTAGTAGCATTCCTCAACCTGCTTTTGTTTATGACAAGCGGGGCTTTTTATCCGGTTATTGGAATGCCTGACTGGCTCAGGTGGATTACAGTTATTAATCCTGAAGCATACGCTGTTCATGCTCTGCGTAGCATCATCCTCCGGGGTCAGGGACTTGAAGTGATGGGGGTTGATCTTTTTGCCCTTGGGATCTTCTCTGTAGCTGCCATCATTATCGGCATTACAAGCTTTAGAAGGACCCTTGAATAAGAAAACCTAGATTTTTAGTTTTTACGTGATGTAGAGACAGAAAAAATTACGAAATAGTTGTTCAGATTAACTCATCCACGAACTCTATTTCCTTTCAGGTCTGGTCTGCTTACTCATTGATGCGATTCTGCCAGGACCCCGCCCACCTGCTGTAACTCCCGGGGATGATCCCATCAATCCAAAGATGAAAGCGGGATCCCGCTCAGAAAGATCTTTTAGCAGGGCTTTACTCTCCTCTTCTTTCCCGACAGAATTCAAAGCCCAGGCCTTTCCAACTCCTGACCTGATGTCAGCAGGATCAGAGTCTACCAGTTTACCGAACAAGTCAAGTGAAGCTTGGGGGTCATCGTCAATGAGAATAAAGGCTTTCTGCCTGATGAAGGCACGGTTTTCAGGATCACTCTCAATCGCCTTATCAATCCACGTAACCGCTTCAGGAACCTGTTTATTGAGTTTGTAAAGTGAGGCAATACCTGAAAGAGCATACCCATGGGAGGGATTAATTTCCAGAATCTTCTGCAGATCAGACTCTGACATTAACTTTTTTCCTCCCTCATTCTCCAGAGAAAGAAATGCCCGGTAGTAGGTTGCAGCAAGAAAATCTGGATCTGCCCCTGTTACACTCCCCTGGTGCTGATACTCATCGCTCTCCCTGACTATTGGACAGAGCATCTCATACATATGTGACGAAAGGAGGGTCGTCTCAACAATGCGGGAAAATATTTTTCGTGCACGGGTGAAATTGCCAATTTTGTATAGGGATTCTCCAAATATTATCTGCAGATCCGGATGATCGCCAATAACTCCTGATGCCTGTTCTGATTCCTTTACTGCATCATCAAATCTTCCTAAGAGGAAGTAAACCTGGGCAAGTGTCAGATGTCCAATTTCATAATCCGGCCTGATAGTTATAGCCTTTTCAAGCAGGGAGAGCCCTTCTTCTCTTTTCTCAAGTTTCACAAGAAGGGAGCCGAGATTATGCATTGCCCGGTAATTTTCCGTATTAAGTGCAAGAGACCTGCGAAAAGACTCTTCTGCCTCTTCTGTTTTTTCTAGTTTGGCATAACTGGTGCCCCGAAACATCCAGGCTTCTGCATTCTGCGGAAAGAGTTCAACAAGCCGGTCTGATTCTTCAACATTCTTCTCACCAGGCCTCTCATCAGATGAACATCTGAAGAATTCAATATTGGCCTGTTCATGATTCGGTTCAATCTTCAGGACTGATTCATAGAGTTCACAGGAACGTTCATAATGCCCCATCCGGTGATGTTTCTCTGCATCCTGCATCCTGCGTTTGATTAGTTTATCCTTGTTCATGAGCGACCCCAATGACATCGAAGATGGTACGTGCCATCAAATTGCAATATTCAGTATACAACGATCTCAAAGAGACAAATG
The DNA here is from genome assembly GCF_003173355.1 of Methanospirillum lacunae. Classification (NCBI taxonomy): domain Archaea; kingdom Methanobacteriati; phylum Methanobacteriota; class Methanomicrobia; order Methanomicrobiales; family Methanospirillaceae; genus Methanospirillum; species Methanospirillum lacunae. The sequence continues at coordinate 228,429 of NZ_QGMY01000007.1, forward strand.
GATTGCTAAAAGATAACCAAGATCGAAACACGGACTATATGTGTCAACAGATTTACAAAAAAAGCAGGAGGGTTTGTTGATATGATATAAGAGGACGGTGATATCTGTTTGATATCTGCATGTTGGGGTTTTACTTTACTGGATGGATGTGCTGTCTGTCTGTTCTGTATTCTGTTATCAGCTCAGGTAGGTTCTCATTGCGGATTTCAGGGTATGGAGTTCCGCATTTCATAGAACCGTTACATACAACCGGGCATTGCCGATTGTACAAGTACTAATCTGGGCCCGGATTACATACGCTTTCTTCTCTTCAGCAACGAACTACATGTCTTGGTAAAAAGGACTATGTCAATAGAGTGATTGATTGTTAATCAGAAACATGAAAACACTAATAATTCATAATCAAAGAAGGCCGGAGTCTATTGACAGAAAAAAGGACACGAGTGAATTAGGATTTCTGAAGGATAACCTTAGGAATATAGGTAAATGTTCCTGAGTTTATCTGAACATATCCTATCCAGTCATGATATCCTGCTGAAGAAACCCTGATCTGATGAATACCTGCCGGGAGTCCAAGTGACTGAAGAGGGGTCACCCCTGCCTTCACCCGGTCAACATATACCTCTGCTCCCTGTGGTGCTGAACTGATCCAGATCATCCCGTTCGGACCAGTTACCCTTCCGGATGTCGTGACAATATATGAAGGAATTCTCTTAATGTCCTGGCCTTGGACATTTCTTACCTCTAGAGTCACGGTATATCGCCCGATACCACCGTATACATGAACAGGGTTCTGCTCATGTGAGCCTGACCCGTCACCAAAGGTCCAGTTCCATCCAACCGGTGAGCCAGGCGAAGAATCTGTGAATTGTACAGTCAGAGGGGGAGTTCCGGTCCTTGACGTTGCCGTAAAATTGGCTGTAATTGGCTGAGGAATCGGAGTTACAGTCGGCGTCACTGTCGGGGTTGGTGTAGGAGTAGGGGTCGGTATTCCCGGCATATGAAGTGGCAGATAATCAGTGTTGTTTGCATCAAAGACATAGGGCTCACCCACAAACCCATCTCCCCGATCAGGATGAGTCTCAGACCAGCCTGTTCCATTCAGCGTTGCATAGTAATTACCACCAATAAACGAGCCATTAACAATGTTTATCCCTGCGATCTTTGTTGTATTCCAGATATTGGGATATCGTTCTCCTGTTTCATTTCGAATTGATCTTGGAAGAACGCTACCCCACTGGGATCTTTTAAGTTGCAGACCCTGATAACCGGTGTCACTTGAGATGAGATTCACCGGATTTGCACTTTTGATATAATTATTTGCAAACAGATTATTCTTTGAGACTCCACCACTGCTATTCTGTGATTTCACCAGGCAAACACCTTCAGAATACTGATACGAGTTATTGATGACATTACCTGAGAGAACATTGTTTTGAGCACCGTTCAGGTTAAATCCAACACCAGTCCCTGTGATCAGGTTATTGCGGATCTGAAATCCCACCGCTTCAGAGAAGAGCATCCCATAGGTCGTGTCAGATACGGTATTGTTGGATATCATGACTGTTGCTCCATCAGCATCCATTATGGCAAATCCATGACTTTTTCCAGACAAAACTCCGGTAATTGTGTTGTTTGATATCTGCACACGGTCAGGACTCGCACCGTGAACAACAACACCGGTGTCTGCAAATCCTGATATCGAATTATTTATTACCGTCGTTTTGCTGTTGCCACCAACACCCATCCCAACCCACCCACCAGAGATTAAGTTACTGCCAACATCTACGGAGTCTGAACTGACAAGCATCATTCCGGTGTTCGAATCAACAATCCTGTTGGATGTGACTGAAATATTCTCTCCCTGGTATACTCCGATTCCAAGACCTGATCCCGAAATGGTGGTGTTATTGATACTCATATTTCTACAAGACATCAGTATCACCATTGCAGGAGATGAAGTGTTGATCATGGCTCCATCTTCCTTCTCATAGTACAGGACAGGGTGGCCGTCTGCAGTGTTAGAGGAGTCAAATACCATGCTTGGTTGCATGTAAGGCCCGGGAGCATAGAAGAACCCGTATGGACTGACACCACTGAGAGAATTATTCCTGATTGTTGAGTTGGTAACCTGAGTGACAGCCATACCTGCCCATCCTGCTTTTCCGTTTACCACTCCTCCCCTGACTGTGTTATTTTTTATCGTGAACCCCTGAAGAGCGTTCAGTTCAATTCCATCTCCATTAACAGTAAAATTATCTACGAGGTTGTTGGTGACAGATCCGCCAGAAATACTCTTGACAGCTAGTGCTCCATCACTGCCATGGATCCCGGTGATGTGGTTTCCGCTCACATTGAAGTTCTTGAGGATATGCTGATCTCCATGGTTCTCAAATCCTCCAGCATGAATACCCCAGGAGTTGGAGTTCACAATCGTGTTGTTCCGAATCTCTATCTCGTTCATAGGAAGATTGTCAACACGGTCATCCACCGGGTTTACAGGGCCGACAGATATACCTCCACCTTCAATTTGGTTATTCTCAACATAGAGATTGTTCTGCTCATAACCGTAATTATTCGGGGTGAGATTTATTCCGGTTCGTAAATAGCCGGTGTTGTTTGCAAGTGCTATTCTGCACCCTCTTACAAGTACAAGACTGGTGTTGGTAAGCGCGATACCTGTAACTCCAGATGATGCAATGGAGCAGTTTAACAAAACTGTCCCCACAGCAGCATTACCGGTGATCACCGGAGAAGTTTGATTATCAGGATCATGAGCAGTGATATTCAGATTCCCCAATGCCGTGAAGTTACCATCTATGTATATAGCGGATTTTTTTGCCGAAACCAGTGAAAGATCTGCAACATCCACCAGGTCACTGGTGCTCACAATGGCGTAGTCCTGCTCTGGATCGCCAACAAGAACAGTTCCATTCACCCCCTGGATTGATACTGCCTTATTTATAGTCAGAGATTCGGGGTAAATTCCCCCTTCAACCTTGATGATATCAAAATCTTTGGATGCATTGATGGCATCCTGGATATGAGAATAATTACATCCAGAGGAACATACCGAGATAGTCGAGATATTTTGAGATTTAAGTGTTTGATCCGGGCTTGTCGGGAATGGTGCACCAGGAAACAAGGCCTTCCAATTTAGATCTGGATTGCCACCGTCCGCAACAGCCAGTACACCGGACGATACGACGAGCATGATACAAACGAGCCCCCATACTCCGAAAGTAAGAACATTCCCCATTGATACATCCCTACCACAACATTGGGTTTAGAATATATAATATTAAGGATATTAATCAGGGCTCCGAATCTGGGGACTTATGAATTTCTTTTTTAGAGGTGGTTATTTACCTGTCTCCCAAATAGTATACATCAAGGAGCAGATCACATGGACCTGAAAGGAAGCCTGACTGAGAAGAATTTATTAGCTGCCTTTGCCGGAGAATCCCAGGCACGATCACGATACACCTTCTTTGCAAGTGTGGCAAAGAAGGAAGGATATGAGCAGATTTCGGCATTCTTTATGGAGACTGCAGAAAATGAGAAGGAACATGCAAAACTATTCTTCAAAGCACTGCCAGGTGGAGAAGCTGAGATAACGGCATCATACCCATCCGGAAAGATAGGGACTACAGCCGAAAACCTGAAAGCTGCGGCAGACGGTGAAAAAATGGAGTGGGGCACCCTTTATCCCGGGGCCGCTGATACTGCAGATAAAGAGGGGTTTCCACAAATTGCCGAGATATTCAGACAGATAGCAAAGGTTGAAGCCGAACATGAAAAGCGATACCGCAAACTTCTCGAAGATGTAGAAAAATCCACCGTTTTCAGCAGAGAGTCAGAAGTCAAATGGAAATGCCGGAACTGCGGATATGTGCACAGCAATAAAAATGCACCACAGATATGCCCGGTTTGTTCACATCCGATTAGTTACTTTGAACTCTGGTGCGAGAACTACTGATCAAATTCGTTTTATTTTTCAAGAGATGGCCTGAACGCCTGGGCAGGAACGATCATCTCAAACAGAACTCCTGATCCAGGGATTCCATCTTCCCGTATTGTAATCCATGTAATCGAGAGAATCTCCTGGATCAAAAACATACCAAAGCCGGTGTTTCTGCCGAATCCTTTCTTGAATATCCTGTCTTTCTCATCAGAAGATATACCTGCCCCGTCATCCTGGTAAATCAGGTGCATGGTCTCATCTTTACATTCTTCAGAGAGAGTGATGGTTGTAACCTGACCGCCATGCCTAACAGAATTATCAATCAGATTGTAAAATACACGTTCGAGGAGGGGATCAGCCAAAATATCATACCTAATATCAGATACTGAAAACTTTATCCCCTGATCTGCAAAAGAACCCGCCACCTTCAAAAAGGCTGCACCCGGATTCTGCCAGGAGGGCTGATGTATGCCGATATCCTCGTATTCTCCCGATGATTCAGCATGCTGTTGCATTAACCGTAGTGTCCGATTCATCCGGTCATAATATTCGAGAGCTTCCTGTTCTGTTGGATTCTGCTTTAAAAGATAGAGGTACAATTTTAGGGCAGATATCTGATTTAATATATCATGCCTTGAGATCCCTGACAGAAGATGAAGTTTCTGATTCATTCCTACAAGTATCTCTTCATTGTGCTTTTTTTCGGTGATATCATGAAAATTCAGAGCACGACCTCTGACTAGACCATGTACTCTGTACGGTGCTATAGAAAGATCATAAATCCTTCCTGAACGAGAGGTGAGTTCAGTTGTGAATACCTGATTTTCTTCAGGAAGCGCAAAGAAGAGTGATTCATCCAGAGAATCAGGTTTTGCCATATGGTATTGTATCAGACGGGAGATCATAAGTTCATCTTCTTTTGTCTCATCCGGGGACCTGATATCCAGTATCTCCCTTGCTGTCCGATTATACCCTTTCACTTTTCCTTCAGGATCGATAACCAGAATTCCATCAGCTGTTGAATCTATTGTTGCCTGGGTAAATGCATTAATATCGCTTAATTCCGCTGTACGCTCCTGGACCATACTTTCCAGATGTTCCTGATACCTAATCAGACTCTCTTCGTTTGCTCTCTTGTTGTCAATCTGAATAATCGTAAATCCAAGGAGAAAAAGTCCAAAAAAGATGACAATGCCTGTATCATCATGACCAATGAGGTATCCCGGGTGATCCATTCCACCATCATGAGTAAAGAATGAGAGAGTTGTAACAGTGATTCCTGCGAATAATAAAGCCAAGATAAATATTTCAAAAACCGGAGGAATGAGGATTATTTTTCGTTTGCGAAGTTCATAAAAAAGACACCCGACAGTTGCAGCAAAAATGGCAATGACAAGGTCAGGAGTGTTACCCGTACCTCCACCAGAAAGGATTCTGTAAAGGACAAAAAAAATGGTGATAATGCCTGCTGATACAAAACCCCCAACATATCCGGCAAGGGGAATGAGGACTCCATTCAGCCCAATTACGGGGTGACTTGTTCCAGTCCAGGGAACAAGGATTCCCATCGCAGCAGCAAAACAGAATATCACCCCGACAAAGACAGAAAACCAGAACGTTTTATTTCGATAGATCCGGGAAGGGATAAAATTGTATAAGAGGATAAGCATTATGAGGATACTGATATTTTCAAACCAGTGACGTGCGGGGTCAGAAATGACAGGAACGATATCCACTTAACCTCCGTTCATAAGAACAGTAATTAATTCTTGATCAGGTAAGGATAATATTCTTCTTTTCAGGTTTCTCCAAGACATTCTCATCATAGGGGAAATATTTCCAACCTTCTCATATCAGATATAGTGCCATCCTCACCCATACTCAAAATGGTGACGTTGAACAGAGTTCTTTCCGGAATAGTGGATCTTTCATTGTATCCTTATCCCACCGAATTCATCAATCATAACATTTCCAATAGACAGATGAAGTGGATGATGTGTATCCATGATTGCAATTCAAAACATAAAGCCACTTCCTGGTACAAAACTAAAATGATAAACAAAGAAGAGAACGAGATCACATTATGCCTGATATTCTAAAGACAACTCTCGGATCGCTCGCACTTCCAAACCCATTTATTCTGGCTTCCGGACCACCTACTGCATCAGGAGAGATGATCAGAAGGGCTTTTCAGGCAGGGTGGGGAGGGGCAGTCATCAAAACAATCCATCCAGACGGGATGGAGATTCAGGATCTTTCTCCCAGGTTTGCTGCATGGACTGGAACAAAAGGGGAACTTTTCGGGTTTGAAAATGTTGAACTGCTCAGTAAAAAGACGGTTTCATATTGGGAAAATGAGATCAGAAGTCTCAAACAGGATTTTCCAGCGAATCTCCTTGTTGCAAGTATCATGGGGGATACGGATTTTTCTACATGGCAGAATCTCGCAATAAGGGTTGGAGATGCTGGCTGTGATGCGATTGAACTGAACGTCTCATGTCCGCATGGAATGCCGGAGGCTGGACTCGGGGCAGCAATAGGACAAAACCCGGATTTAATCAGGAAACTGACAAAGATGGTTTCAGCAGTTGCCAGCGTGCCGGTATTTGTCAAACTTACCCCAAACATCACTGATATCGGCACATCAGCATTGTCTGCAGAAGAAGGTGGAGCAGACGGTGTGTCTGCAATTAATACGATTCAATGTATATTGGGAATAGACATCGATTCCTTTGAACCATTGCCCTCAACAGGAGGAAAGGGAACTTCAGGAGGATACTCAGGCCCTGCAATAAAGCCAATCGGACTAAAGATGGTATCAGACATATCACAGGCAGTTTCACTTCCAATCATGGGAATCGGAGGAATCAGCAAATGGCAGGATGCTGTTGAATATATCCTCCTCGGTGCATCAGCGGTGCAGATCTGCACCGCAGTGATGTGGAACGGATATGAGATAATAAGGGCGATGAAAACAGGAATGGAAAATTACCTGATCCAAAATGGATTTAATTCTCCAGATGAGATCAGAGGAACCATTCTTGGAAAAATGCAACCTCATCATACTATCAGCAGATCAATCAGGGTTGAACCTGCCATTTCAGAGAACCAGGTCTGTTTACAGTGCGGAAAGTGTGTCACAGCCTGCAGGGATGGCGGATATGATGCACTCATACTAACACCAAAAGGGCCGGTTGTTGAGAGAACGCGATGTGACGGGTGTGGGCTCTGTCTTCTGGTATGTGGCTCAAAGGCACTCACGCCTATGATAAGGTCTGGATAAAGATGCCCGGGGAAATACCGAAGATACTGGGCCAAGACTAATATTCAGCCTTCTGATCCTGTACCAGAAATTATGATAACCTGCTTGCAAATCCCAGAAGCCGGGATTTGAGCTGTACCGGATCCTGATCGTGAAGATCTCCGGCATCCATTAGGACCTTCACGAGTTCACTATTTCTCCCGGATTTCTCCTGCCTGACAACCTCGTGAATTAACCGCATATTCAAATTCCACCGGTGTACCGGACCATATGATCCAAGGTGAGCAGAATCTATCAGAGTTTCATCCCTCACTGCACGGATATACGCAATGTTCTCCTTTATCAGATCTCTCGTTACAAGACCTGAATGGGCGGAGATGAGAATCCTGGCCGGATGGTCAAGAAGGGATGTGAGTGTGTCAATATATTGATCAAGGTCATATGCATCCAGATATGGGATTGGATCTTCCACAAGGTCTCCTAAATAGAGAACTTCGTCTGTCATATCATAACAGACTGTTGAGTCCACTGTATGGCCGGGAGCATAAGTGAATCTTATTCCCTCATCTTCAAGTGTAAGTTCATCAGAAAATGTAAGGTTTGGAGGGATGAGTTCAACGTCTCCACGCTTTTGTGCCGCATTCTGTATAAGATCAAAAGCACCCCTCTCGTTCATTCGCTGGCGGCACATTTCATGACCGATTATGATATGATCACGAAATACACAATTTCCCCAGATATGATCCCAGTCCGAGTGTGAGTTAAAGATCAGCAACCTGTGGTTTTCCGGTTTGATCTTTAGATAGGAATTGATCTCCTCAATGGAAACCGGTCCGAGGTGAGTATCACAGAGCAGATCAAACATTTTACCTGAGATCAGATACAAGGAGATTTCATCATCAAAAGTCAGAAGATGTCCTCTGTCTGCAATCCGCTCAACTCTCATATATTATATTAGACTAAACCGGGTAAAAACCTGAATTATGACAGTTCCCTTATGGTCGGATATGAGACACGGAAAAAAGAGTTATCTTCTATCGGGTTTTTCTGAACCTTACTTCACGCTGAGCGTGGAAAGTATTGCATCCCTGACAGGTGCCTCAGCCTCTGCCCGTTCATAATTTGCATAAACAAAGTTGATATTATAGACCAAACCAGGTCTGCAGAACAGGTATGTAACCGCGGCTCCATTCTCTGAATTTACGGCTGTGACCTTGATCACACCAGTACCGTCATCAAATTTTGCCCCTTCGACATCAAACCGGACAAATGTCATGGCCGAAACATTCACCGAGCCATTGACCGCAACCTCATGGGAGATGGTCATCTTCTCGTTGTATAATCCATCGAGTGTGGCGTCTGTGTTCTGCCAGGTTACCTGGATTGAATCTTTACTGTCTGTGGCTGTTAAAATAGTCAGAATATTGATCCCTCCCTGTCCAGCAACAGCCCGCATCTTTTCGAGGGATAAATTGCTGATCTGCTTGAACCGTTCAGGGTAGGAAAATATTACCCCCCCTTCATTATAGGTAATATTCCCAGTTACATGAGTCTGATCACCCGCCAATCCGGATTGGGGCGGGAGAATCGAACCACTATTGGTATTATTTTCAGAAGAATGAGATATAGTAACCCCAGGAACGGCTGTCTGTCCTGTTTGTATTGCCGCAGGAGCAGACGCTTGCTTCTCCTGGCTGTGGGATGTACATCCGGCAATGATTACTCCAAAAGCCAGGAGAATGAGAAGTATTCCGAAGATTCGTTCCTGCTTCATAAGCTCTTCATACATGTACTGGAAGGTAGAAATATCTCTTTTCCGGTTCAGGAACCAATTGAGAAAATCTACATTGATTCATTTTTTTGTCCAACCTATTTGGATGGATGAAAGGTGAAAACTCATCATCCATCAAGCCAATCAGAGTACATGGATATGGTCAGGCAGGTCCTTGAGACGATATCTGAAACAGATGATGCAGTCACAATCAGACATATATCTCATAAGACCGGGCTTGCTCCCACAACTCTCATTGGAGTCATGATGGGAATGATAAACCAGGGGTACATTGGTGAGGTTTTGCCTGATGGGGATAATCAACAGCCCTCACGATGTACCTGTGGTTATTGCACCCGTGATCATGGAAAGAACAGTTCACTTGACAGGAGATTATACCAAATCTCACCCAGAGGGAGAATATACCTCAGGAACTGGGAGGGAAAGGCCTGATAAAAAAACACCTCACCTTGTCCGGACTCTCCATTTTTTCAAAAATCAGGGTCATATTCTGGCCACCATTGATGGAGTGCGTACACTCAAGGCCTCATTTTCGGCATCTGTCTAGAGGGATTGATGGCGCCATTACACAGGTATAAAGAGAAACAGGGCTGATCCTCGTATCAGATAAACGGAGACCACATATATATGCGCATGGGACAGGTAATAGAGATCGAAGGACTATCAAGGAACTTTGGTGATCTCTGTGCTGTCGATGATCTAAATCTCTCTATTGGAACTGAAATATTTGGTCTGCTCGGGCCGAATGGATCAGGAAAGACAACAACGGTTCTGATGCTGACAACCCTGTTGAAACCGACATCGGGAGCCGCATTTATTCATGGTCACTCTTGTTTATCAGAACCAATGAAAGTCAGGGAGCATATCTCATATGTTCCCCAGGAGATGGCAGTTGATATCAAACTCACAGGCAGAGAGAACGTCTGGTTTTTCGCTAAGATGTATGGAGTTCCACGACCTCATGACCGGGTTGATGAAGTACTGGGGATCCTGAATCTGACTGACCGGGCAGATGATCTGGTTAAAACGTACTCTGGAGGAATGAGACGGAGGCTGGAACTCGCCCAAGCTCTTGTGCATGAACCCGATGTACTTTTCCTGGATGAGCCAACCATCGGACTCGATGTCTCTGCACGTCGGAGTATCTGGGAGCATATCACCCGGCTTCGCAGGGATGGTATGACAGTCTTTGTAACCACCCATTACATGGATGAGGCTGATCACGCCTGCGACAGGGTCGGGATCATCGATCATGGCAGACTTGTTGCGGTAGACACGCCTACAGCACTCAAACACCAGTCAGCTCCCGATGTTATCTCGGTCAGAATTTCAGGAGCATATCACCCGATAACTGGTGATTATTTCACTCCTATTGGAAGGGACGGGGAGGTATGGAGCTTTGCTACAGCAGATGGTGTAGCAGCTCTCCCCCAGATCAGGGAACTGCTTGAAAAGGCAGGAAACACCATAAGAGGCGTTTCACTCCGTTCAGCAACCCTCGATGATGTATTTCTCCAGCGAATCACTACACAGAAAGAGCCAGAAGGGTTTGATGAGCGTAAGTTCAGGACCATGCTCAGGAGACGCCGATGAAGCAGATTGCATATTACTTCTGGCGTGACCTGATCCGCTGGAGCCGGAGCAGAGCATCGGTGATCTCCTCCCTGGTGATGCCTGCTGCCTGGCTCATCTTTGTCGGACTAGCCCTTCCAATCAGGTTTACTGACAACTACCTCGAGTTCATCACTCCGGGAATTCTTGTCATGACTGTGTACATGACCTCACTGCAAGGGGGAGCCCTCATCCTTTTTGACAAGATTCTTGGGTACTTCAACAAGTTTCTGGCTCTTCCAGCCCCGAGAGAGACACTTCTCCTTGGTAAGATCTTCTTTGTCACCTTCAGAGGGCTCGTGCAGGCTACGATCATCCTTATACTAGCAATCATCCTCGGGGCAAAACCATTCTCCCCTGCCGGACTTCTTCAGACCTATCTTCTCCTATTTCTCCTAGGGATGCTCTTTTCATGTATTGCCAGCACTATTGCCCTCTACCTTGGAGATCATGACAGTTATGCAGCCGTCAACTCGATGATCAGCATGCCCCTCTTTTTTACATCAAGTGCCCTTATGCCGTATGACAAGATGCCTGCTTGGCTCAGCATCCCTGCTCATCTCAATCCATTAAGTTTTGCAATCGATGGGATTAGGGAAGCAGCAGCAGGAGTCTTCCCATGGGTACAGATATGCGGTCTTTCTGCTGCTCTGTGCCTTGTTCTTGTAATCGCTGTGGTACTGTTCAGACGGATTACTGTGTAGAACTCCGAAAAAGAGATCATGTAGCGAAACCGATGAGAAGATATGTGTATGTCCTCATCACCGATCCCCTCATTTGAGGAGGTCGTCAGATTTCATGGCCATGTTTGTCCAGGGCTGGCAATCGGATACCAGATCTCGCTGGCTGCGATGAATGCACTTGGAGTCACACGACCAGATGACGAGGAACTGGTTGCGATCGTAGAGACTGATGCCTGTGGTATTGATGCAATCCAGGTGGTAACCGGATGCACTGCAGGCAAAGGAAATCTTATCATAAAAGACTATGGAAAACATGTATTTACCTTTATAAACCGGGCAAATGGAGAAGCAGTAAGAGTAATTGGGAAACAGCCTAACATCCCGGAGCAGGCAGAACTCAGCAGCATGAGACCAAAGATATTTGGGGGTAGTGCCAGCGAAGAGGAACATCAAGCCTATCATATCCTGACACACACAGTCGTGAAGAAAATCATAGCCTTACGTCCCGAAGAGGTCGCAACCGTAGAGAAAGTTACCGTAGATCTTCCTGCCACAGCAAAGATATTCTCCTCTATTCCATGTGGATGCTGTGGTGAGATGGTTGCAGATGGCAAAACAAAAGAATACAATGGGAAGAGGATCTGCGTCCCCTGTTATCTGAAACACTCAGCCGTAAAAAAATAACTGAACCCAGTGCAGGGATTAGTAACATTTTTCATATTATGGGGACTTTTCATCTCCGTTTCTCGTGCTAGTTTCATCATGATGAGTCAGTGCCGAATACTCAGCGCCCGGAATACAGTCAAGCCCGGGGATATATGGCTTGATGTCAATTACCGGAGATCCATCAAGCGCCTCGATACCAGAGACTGTGATAATCCCGTTCTCAAAGGCAACAATCCGACCAATTGAAAGGGCAACGGGATTAGGACGAGCAGGGGACCGGATAGTAAAGACCGGTCGATCCTCGATCCAGTCAGGTCTTCGGGAAAACAACTTGCTTCGATCCGCACGATCCATCCAGTATAGCACCCAGATATGTGATATCCCGATCATCTCTCCAAGACCATCCCTGAATTCAGGAAAAATAGTGATCGTAGAGCACCCCTCACATTCCCGTCCCTGCCTAGGTGCCTGCTGACTGTCTTTGAATGGTGAACTGATGACACCGATTGGGGTAAGCTCAATCATAAGAGAACAATGTACATTCCACCGATTAATATGTGATCCAGATAACACAGGATTTTCAAATTATGAAACAGAAGAGTCAGATCTGGCATCTGGAATTACTCCGAAATCAATCACCCGTTCTGCGATATCACCGGAGTACTCACCAATTCTGCGAATGCTGTCTGTAATCTTCCTTGCAACCATCACTGAGTCTGTGGGAAGAGCAAGAATATCCTGATTTATCTGATGAAGGATCTGTTCAAGGGGAGAAGTGGTTCCCAGAACACGGTTAGCCTTTTTCATATCCCGGGAAAAGAACGCAGAAATACTCAATTCAAACAGTTTATCGGCCTCTGCCATTGCCTTGCCAATCACCACACGGACATCTTCTGCCAGGATCTCCTGCTCTATCATGTTAATGCTCCTCGCTATGAGAACACAGTGATCAGCAACCCGCTCCACAATTCTTCCAGTCTGCAGGTAATGCAGGACTTCAGATATGTTTGTCTTCATCCGCTCTGCATTGCGAGGGCTTTGTAGAATCATATTTGTCTGTCTCGAGATCAGCCAGAACAAACGATCAACATCTCGGTCCCTGAACTCTACATCCTGTACCCTTCCCTGATTACATGATTTTAATCCCTCAGCCGAATCGGTGAGCATACCATGTGTGACTGCATACATTCTTCTGAATGAGGTGTCAAGGGGCATATCAAGGGGGTTGAAGAGATCCCTGAGTATTATTATTGTCTCCTCTTCTTCAACAGGTTCAAGCCCGATGACCTGGTCTGAAAAAGCTCTGATAGTTCTCCGAAGAGTCCCCTGAATACGGTCTTTTGATTTGATCTCGATGATATTGTACCCTGCAATATAGATTCCCACCAGAATCCTGAAAAGCATCTGCGAGTCCATTCCCTGATCAATGGTAACAACACGTGAACGGGGGGGGAGATCGCCGGAAAGATTTCCGGTGATCATCAGATCACCATCAGCCTGGATCATCACACCAACCGGATCATTTTTTCTGATATTGAGGGAGGTGACCCACTCTTTTGGCAACGTGAGCACATATGATGAACCTCCGGTCATCTGAACCCTTCTGATATCCATCTATGCTCGGGTCATGCTACTCCCCAGAATATAGTAACTTTCCCCGGCAACTACAGAGACCTCTATAGTTACCATACCCCACAAGAATCTCCGGGAAGAATCATGATAACACAACCGGGGAGATACTAGGACCAGAAAGTATCCAGAGACTGATATGCCGTATTGGTATAATCCGGGCTCTGAACACTCGGCACGAAACGATTATCATGACCATAACGGGCTCTGAACGAACATTCAAGGAACGTCTCACACATCGTCCGATGGAGCAGGGTGTGAAAGTTCTCTGGTTTCTGTGTGCGATCTCATCCATCATAGCGATATTCTGTATACTGGGATTTCTCCTCTATGACGCAATTCCTGCGTTCATGGAGATCGGCTTAATACCATTCCTTACCGGAGACCGGTGGGACCCGACAAGCGTCATCCCGAAATTCGGGACCGTGCCTCTTATCGTCGGCACCTTGCTAGTCACTTTCGGTGCCATGGTCTTTGCTGTCCCACTTGGACTTGCATCAGCCATTTTTATCTCTGAACTTGCATCCCCAAGGCTCAGACAGACATTGAAACCAGCCATTGAACTCCTTGCAGGAATTCCTTCTGTGTTGTATGGTTTCTTCGGACTGGTAATTCTTGTCAGGCTGATCCAGGACTGGGCTCATGTATCAAGTGGGGAGTCAGTCCTTGCAGGATCAATTCTCCTAGGGATCATGGCCCTTCCAACAATCATCAGTGTTTCTGAGGATGCTTTGAGTTCAATACCCAGATTTTTGAAAGAAGGATCACTTGCTCTTGGAGCAACCCACTGGCAGACTATAGCAAGAGTGTTACTTCCTGCTGCTCTTCCTGGAATCACTGCTGCAATTATCCTCGGAATAGGCAGGGCAGTAGGAGAGACCATGGCAGTGATCATGGTAACCGGAAATGCAGGGATCATCCCTGATCCAATCTGGAACATCTTTTCTCCGGTCAGAACCCTGACAGGAACACTGGGTATCGAAATGGGAGAGGTGGCTGTAGGATCCCTTCACTATCACGCCCTCTTCGGAGTTGCAGTACTCCTTCTGATAATATCACTCATAGTAAACCTCCTTTCACTTGAGGTAATGAAATGGCTGCATCGCACACAGACCGGTGGAAAAAATGGCCATAAATCACTGCTTCAATCTATACCAGTAGATCTTACATTCATTACCCCATACCTCTCATGGATTGTGATCATTGGATGTCTGCTCCTGCTGACCCTTGTGGGACTCTGGGAAGGTGCTGTTGCAGTCCTGGTAATACTGGCAATCAACGCCCTGGTTTGTCGGTTCTGCAAAAAACAGCAGATACAACAGATCTGGTTTTCTGGAATTGCACTGGTGATGGTGCTTGTCGTTGCAATCCTTATCTTCATCCTGTACGACATCTTCTCGCACGGGCTCCCGTATGTGAGCCTTGAGTTTATCACGCAGCCACCCACAAACCTCGGGCGTGGAGGTGGAATCTTCCCTGCAATCGTCGGAACCTTTTACCTGATCCTTGGATCAATCGCACTCGCATTCCCACTAGGTATCGGAGCGGCAATCTACCTGGTCGAGTATACCAAGGAGAATACACTTACTAAAATCATCAGGACTGCAACAGACCTCCTGAATGGAACACCATCTATCGTGTTTGGACTCTTTGGATTTACCTTCCTTGTTATCTTTCTCGGGTTTGGAATCTCACTCATTGCAGGTATCGTCACTCTTGCCCTGATGGTGCTTCCAACCGTAATACGAACTACAGAAGAAGCTCTTCGTAGTGTTCCTGACAGCCTTCGTGAAGGTTCGTATGCCCTGGGCGCTACCAAGTGGCAGACAGTTCGCAGAGTGGTTCTCCCACCCGCAATGCCGGGAATTATTACAGGAGCGATCCTGGCGATTGGCAGGGCTGCCGGAGAAACTGCTCCTATAATGTTCACGGCTGTTGTCTTCATGCAAAAGAGACTCCCAGAATCCCTCCTTGATCCTGTCATGGCCCTGCCATATCATCTCTTTGTCCTGGCAACTACGGTTCCAGGAGCCCGAAATAACCAGTATGCAACAGCTGTGGTTCTTCTCGTCCTAGTAATTGCAATATACGGAGTAGCAATCGTGATACGAAATCATTTTGACCGGAAAGTCAGGTGGTAACAATGAACGACGATACAATCATCAATGTCAGAAATCTCAACCTCTGGTACGGAGAGACCCAGGCACTGAGAAATATCTCTATGCCCATAGCCCACCAGAAGGTTACATCTCTCATCGGACCATCAGGGTGTGGAAAATCAACGTTGATCCGGTGCTTTAACCGAATGAATGATCTCGTCTCGGGCTGCCGGATAGAAGGCTCACTCACATTCCATGGCAGGGACATCTACGGATCTGGCGCTGACGCCGTTGATATCAGGATGCAGATTGGGATGGTCTTTCAAAAACCCAATCCCTTCCCAAAGACAATCTATGAAAATATTGCCTATGGACCGAGGATTCATGGCATCAGAGACCGGGCAGAGCTGGATCGGATCGTTGAGTCTAGTCTGAAAAAAGCAGCCCTCTGGGAAGAGGTCAAAACTAGGCTTCATGACTCTGCACTAGGTCTGTCAGGTGGTCAGCAGCAACGCCTCTGTATCGCTCGCACCCTTGCAGTAAACCCCGAGATTATTCTGATGGACGAACCATGTAGTGCTCTTGACCCAATCGCAACCGCAAAGATAGAAGACCTGATTGATGAACTCAAGAAGGATTACTGTGTTGTGATCGTTACCCACAGCATGTCGCAGGCTGCACGTGTCTCTGATTTTACCGCGTTTATGTACCTTGGTGATCTTATTGAATTCGGAGAGACGAGACAGATCTTTGAGAATCCAAAGAAGGAATTGACTGAAAATTACATTACCGGAAGATTCGGGTGAGAAGATCATGACAGAAAAAAGCCAGGCAGAACTAGAGCAACTCCACCAGTCGGTGGTATCATTTGGCAAATTCGCATTAAGTATGCTGAAAGAGAGTATTGATGCTTTTGAGTCAGGGAACACAGAGCAGGCAATGGAGATATCACGATTAAAAAACGAGTTGAAATCCATGTTTGTTCCGCTGGAGGACTCACTCTTCCAGTATCTTGCTCTCTACCAGCCCGTAGCCAAGGATATGCGTGAATGTGTCGCTTCAATCAGAATTATTTACAATTTTGAACGAATCGGCAGAATGGGATATGATATCGCGGAAACAACTGCAATCCTGACAAAATGCTGCAACCTGAAGGACTGTGAGGCCCTCATCTCCATGGGCAGACTCGTCATAGGAATGATTGAGGATGCATTAAGTGCATATGATGAACGCAACATCACAAAGATCATCACAATGCGTGATCGGGATGAAGAGGTTGACACTCTCTACTGTGATGTACTCACCGGGTTTATCAGCAGAATGCAGGAAGAAAAAGAGGATGTCCCAGTCCTTACAAGATATGTGATCATTGACCGTTATCTTGAGCGTTGTGGTGATCAGGCGTGTAACATCGCTGAAATGAGTATTTACATGGTCACCGGGGACCGGATCGAGATAAACTAACCTGATTTCGGGAATAAAAAGTAAAAAAAACCTCACATGGAGGTTCTGAACGCAGATTTTCCAGCGTATACTGCAGAAGATCCAAGTTCCTCGCCAATCCGGAGGAGTTGGTTATACTTCTCAACACGCTCACCCCGGCAGGGTGCACCTGTCTTTATCTGCCCGGTAGCAAGAGCAACAGAAAGATCTGCAATAAAGGAGTCGCACGTCTCACCACTCCGGTGTGAGATCATTGCTCCCCACCCTTCTTTTTGTGCCATCCTGACTGCATCAATTGTCTCAGTGACCGTTCCGATCTGGTTGAGTTTTATCAAAACTGCGTTCGCAGCCTTTTCTTTGATACCCCTGCTGATACGGACAGTATTTGTGACAAAAAGGTCATCGCCGACGAGCTGGACTTTAGATCCTATCGCCTTTGTCAGTTCTGTCCATCCAGCCCAGTCATCCTCGGCAAGCCCATCCTCTATCGAGATGATAGGGAATGTGGTGGTCAGATCGCGATAATAATCTGCCATCTCACCAGAAGAGAGAGAACGTTTTTCAGTCTTCAGGGTGTAGACCCCATCCTTGAAAAACTCGCTTGATGCAGGATCAAGCACAACACAGATATCCTTACCCGGGACATAACCTGCCTCTTCAATCGCAGTAATGATCAGCGAGACCGGTTCGCTGTTTGAGGGAACCTGTGGTGCAAACCCACCCTCGTCACCAACTCCTGTCGATAATCCTTTCTTCTTGAGAACTGATTTGAGTGACTGGTAGACCTCGCACCCCCACTGCATTGCATGAGGGAAGTCAGGAGCACCAACAGGTGCTATCATATATTCCTGGAAGTCAGAGCCCTGCCAGTTTGCATGAGCTCCTCCGTTCATAATGTTCATGCATGGGACCGGAAGTGAGTATGGCCCTGATGCAAGGGATTTGAAGAGTGAAACCCCGTCTGCTGCTGCATGTACTCGTGCAACCGCCATCGAAACGGTGAGAATCGCGTTGGCACCAAGCTTTCCCTTGTTCTCAGTGCCATCGAGAGCGATCATCTTCTCATCAATCGCCTTCTGATCTGCCGCGTTCATACCTGCAAGAGCCTTTGCAATCTCGTTGTTCACCGAGGTTACCGCTCCAATCACACCCTTCCCTGAGAACCTTGCTCCCCCATCCCGGCGTTCTACAGCCTCGTGGATGCCGGTGGAGGCACCGGACGGACATGCTGCACGGGACATGAGCCCGCTGGCAAGAGTTACATCAACCTCAACCGTGGGATTGCCTCGGGAATCAATGATCTCCCGGGCTTTTATTGTCTTGATACTGGTATCCATGGCGTTCCCTCAGTATCTTCACTCAGTGGGAGTGAGACCTGAAATACCCTGTCTTCTAACACAACCAACGCGACTCATGATCATACGGGTGTCTGATGGATGATGAATCAAAGTTTCAACCCAGATTTATAGCCAAAGGATTTCTGCAATAGGGAGATATCACCAGCCACATCAGTCTCATCCTTCCATGTGTTGGTTGCAGCAGTCTTATTCCAGTCATTCGCATAGGGGTTTTTACTTTTACTCTTTGATGAAGTGGTTGTCTTTTTGTCACGTGCCTCATTGATAATGCCGGCAAATCTCGTTTTTACTATCCCCTCTGCAGACTCCTCTCCTAATGAGATGTCAGGACTGACTTCAATCTGATATGAGAGCCCTGCAGAGGTGCTGATTCGTGATCCAACTGCGCGAACCTGGCTCTTTGTTGACACCTCCCCACTATTGAAATTTATCAGTGAGCCCTGAGCCTCAACATAATCAGAGAAAGCTGGATTCGGGATCAGATAATCTTCATCACTAAACACACACATCACAGAATCAGTTGAATTACTTGTATAGTTCCCATTCACATCAAGGAGCAGGTAGTCATTTCCAACAAGGTGCGATCCATCGGTTCCTGAATAGGTCATGACCTTTTCGGATTCAAGGTTAAAGGACGAATCCCGTTGATCAGATGAATCAAACCCGGTATTCTTCACACCGTCAAAGAGGCCTCCATTAGAAAGTAGCGATTCCCGGTACACAGCAGACGAGATCAGCTCACCCTTTCCAATGGTTGTATCGGTTGTCGATCCATTCTTTACTGTAATCCAGTCCATCTTTGTAGAATCATCAAGAGGTCCGTTTGCTTCAATCTGGGATTCAATGGTCATCTCCTGGATCTCCGGAACTGTTGAAGGAAGCCTGTCCGCATCAGCCGTATCAAGTATTCCTGAAGATAGTACCAAAAAAATGAGACAGCAAAAGGAAGATGGTTTCATTGGCCTGTGTTGCCAGCAGCCATGTACAAACTGTTTAGCCGTTCCACTAGGAGAATTATCAGATACTATCATGTTTATCTCAAAAAGGGGTTACTGACCTGTGATCCCTATTGAAGGAAGTTGATCAGGATTGTTCTGAAGTGGTGAAACCAGGGAAGGATCTTTGGGAACCAGGGGAGCGTTCTCATCATACGAGATCATGAGGTCAGCTGAGTCACGTAGATAATCCATCTCAATAACCTCAACCTTCGTCACCGGAAGGCCAGTTCGATCCCTGATATCGGCGATCAATTCATCCCGCATATCTGCCCGTACGAGTTCGATCCTTTCGTACCTGACCAGTTTACACTGTTCATACCTAAATCCCCATTTTTTCTCAAGGATCCAGAGAACCAGGATGATCATGAGATTTGAAAGGACCATGTTGACATACTGACCACTCCCAAAAAGGATCGAGTTCAGGATCGGGAGAGCGATGATGACAAAGAGATAGGTCATCTCCCTGATCGGGACCGTATCGGTGCGGTACCGCAATACAGAGAAGAGTGCAAACAATCCAAACCCGGCACCTATTGAGAGCTCGACCGATGTGAAAAGACCCATTATCAGGTATACAACCACTGAGAAGGCCATGAATGTAAAGACATAGTCCTGTGCCCGCCGATGAGGATAGTAAATTCCTCTGACAATGATCAGGGAGAAGATGAGATTTATTACCATCCCGGCGACAAATAAAACAGAATCTGAAATTACCATCGTATCGGTCCTCCGTGCATCATCTTCTGGAGTAAGCGGAGTGTCATGTTGAAGTTGTTATGTTTGATCAGGTTACCGTACAATAATGAGATCCCGATACAGTACTTAGAGAATCCTTTTGGTTTTACCCGCATCCGGGTCAGATAGTCAAAAGCTGGTGAGTCAGAGTGTTCACTACTCCGCTTCAATTCAGCAATCACAATTTCAGGAAGGGCTAGATCTGTCGATGCACAATGATAAGAGAGATCAACATCCAGAGTGATACGTTCAGGACCGGTTGTTGATACAAGTGTGATACGTTTGTATTCATTGACTAAAACCGGCATGAACTGGGAGTAATCATATGGAAGACATGAACTAAAAAATTCACGGAGATCTGCCCCCAGGGTTGTAATGAGCCCATCAGTTTGCAGCCTGTGTTTTACTGTCCTTCCGGTGTTCTTCTTCTCTTTGACTTCAATGAAACTCAGATCAGACCCAACATACGACCTGGTCCTTACTTTGTAGCGTGGTTTGTTTCCGTTATGATGGGTCAGGTAAAGGCTCAAATGAGGTGAGTCATAATATGTTGTCGAATAGGTCTGGACACGTTGCCCATTTACCTCAAATACCCGGTATGTATCAGGGAGATGTAAGATAAGATCCCGAGCCTGCTCTGCAGTAAGCAGGTATTTAGACTCTTTACGGTCCTGCAAACTGGCATGCTCCATCTCTTCAAGTCCAATGGACTGGAACCGATCAAGAACAGTATCAGGTGATTGTTCTTTTTCGGATACATGTTGCACGGATTCCATCATGCAACCCCCTGATCTTTAAGGAACTTCTGTGCAGCCTCGTACTGTGATGAGGTGTGGGAGATCAGTGAGTCAAGGGATTTCGTGAAATCCTCTGAACTCTTTAGGTGTGTATATCCTTCCTGCTCTCCATTCTCCCCCACCACATACGGGCTGATGAGTTCGTGATTTCTGGTATAGATGGCATTCATCCGATCCGGGTTGAACACTTCAGTGATGACTGCATCAACTGCACTCACATATTTCTGGTGATATACCGGATCATCCATCAGATACCTGATAAGAGGCCAGTCACTCGTGACATTTCCAAGACTGATCTCCTGCGTTGCGCCACCAGGTCCCATATGGGTCATGTTCATCCCATCCCCCATACCCCCAGGACCTCTCATTGGGAATGCTTTGGGTGTCAGGTTCACATTGGTGCCCACATCCTGATTGCCAACATTGTCCATACCAGATGAGAACGGGAAGTTGTTTCCGGCAGAGAAGTTACCAAAATCAGGGTGATCTCCACCCATACCTTCAGAGCCATTCTGCAGTGCAAAGTTGTTGTCCCAGGGAATCCAGGTTACCTGGCCGGTTGAAGGATTGGTATACAGATAGAAATTATGGGCCATCGAGCCGTATGTATCCCAATTCTGGATGACAGTGTTTGTTGCAAGCCAGGTGATGAACTCGTTTACATCAAAGATGGATTCAAGATCAGATCTCCATGCTGAAGGATCTGATATTCTCTTTTCAGAGTTCAATGCAGTGTAGAACTGTTCAAGATCACTGTAATCATTCTGCTTCTTATTTGTCTCCTTATCAAAGAAACTGGAGTTGAATGTGCCGTTTTGGAAGGTTGCATCATGTTCACCTTCGGCTTTGTACAAATTACCAGAATCATCGTCGAACTGGGATGAGATCATGGTATCTCCCACGTCTTCGATCATCGTGTAAAGACCGAAATACTCCGGACCATTCCCTTTATCGATGTATAATTGATAGAAAGAGGCTCTGGGAGCACGGACCCCAGCATCGCGGAAGATCTCTGTGACAATCTTGTCCCTCATCAGGGAATTGTCCCCATACCCACTCTGGAGATTGAGTCTATCAAATCCATAGAGAGTCTGTCCTTTAATTTCAGGATGATCATCCTTGAATTGATCACAGTCTAATTTCAGAGATATTTTGTATGTGCCTTCGCGCCAGGATCCTGATAGAGAGCTGAATCCTTTAAACCTGACCCCTACATTATCAAGGGTTTTTCCATTCAACGTGACTTGGGCAGGAACATACACGGGATTCACGTCAGGCATCCCATGCCCACCAGGCATACCCATCTCTCCAGAATTTTCACCTGGAGTGAAATTCTCATTTGGTAGAGGCATTTGAGTGTTATTTCCAAATTCACCGTAGAGTTCGGTCATGTTATTCAGCATCTTCTGCCAGTCATCAGGTTTTATGACTAGATCAATCCGATTTACAGAGTTATTTGGAAATACCAGATCATAGTCGGGTTCATCTGAATCATCAGCCCCTGTATCCAGATTATCCTGTTTTGAATCGGTTGTGGCAAGGGTAGATACCATGCCTGGAGATGAGGTATTGGAGATCACAGCTGCCTGAACCAGCCCTGCACTGAGCAGGATAATGAGAACTGGCAGAATTCGAGTATATATCATTTCATTCATTCCGATGTTGGTTTTCATGACGGTCCGGGGATTCTCTCTCCGGACAGGGTTGTTATCATCTCAGAATCACTTCCCAGAGGTCATATTCTGCCATGTGCGAAAGAGCAGACTATATAGTAGTACATAACTTACCGACCTATTGAGAATATGATTAATCTGATACAACCAATGGTTGCTATGCTAGGTAGTAAAGAATTTCACAACAACAGGGTTGGATATTGAATCTTTCAGTTCGAAGAGACCATAGCAAAGGTCTAACATCAACTGATGGAAAATCACATTATGAATCAAGGAAAAATAGAACCTTTTTTGAGAAAAAACAGGATAATTGAAAGATATTGGATCAGGAAGCCCCGGCTAAGTTGCCTTTCATCTCTGCCAGGTACGCCATTGTATCGGTGTACCTGGAATCTGCATGAGAGAGCAAAGCTTCAAGTGATGAATTAAATTCTTCAGGACTTTTGAGCAGAGTATAACCCTTCTGTTCTCCATTTTCCCCGATAACATATGGTGCAATGAGATCATGATTTTTAGTATAGAGCGGTTTCAGATTATCTGGATAAAATGCTCCAGATATTACCTTCTCAACCGCTTGAACATACTTCTCATGGTACACCGGATCGTCCATAAGATATCTTATGAGCGGCCACTGGTCATCAACTTCATCAAGGCTGAGGCTTAACTGACCACCCAACGGATGATCACCTCCCATTCCTCCACCAATGCCTTGACCCCCGGGTGGTCCATTCATCGGGGAATCATTTCCAGGTTCAGGTGGCATCCTGGCAAACCCAGGTCCCGCAGCTGGTGACAGGTTTTCTGATCCTATTCCAGCACCTGGTCCAAAGTTGCCACCCATCCCTGCAGACCGATTCTGCAATGCCTCATTATTGTCCCAGGGGATCCAGACAAACCGACCATCTTCCGGATTATGGTATAAGAAGAAATTATGAGACGCCATACCATAGGTGTCCCAGTTCTGAATGATGGTGTTTGCTGCAAGCCAGGTGATGAACTCATCCACATTGAGAATTGATTCAAGACCTGAACGCCATGCAGCAGGATCTGTTGTTCGGAGATCTGAGTTCAGGGCTTCGTAAATCTGTTCAAGATCAGCGGACCCTTTCTTCTTGTTGGTCTCCTTACTAAACCCGCTAATATTAAAGGATGAGTTTGCAAAGGACGATGTACGAATGTTTTCTGCCTTGTACAGATTGCCAGACCCATTCGTGAACTGTGAAGTAATCATTGTATCCGCAACATCTTCGATCATTGTGTACAATCCAAAGTATACAGGTCCGCTTCCGGTGTCCACATATACCTGGTAAAAGGCAGTTTCCGGGGCAGGAACACCGGCATTCCGGAAGATATCAGGGACAACCTTATCACGAATCAGGGAACTGTCACCAAACCCGCTCTTCAGGCTGAGTTCGTCAAATCCAAAGAGTTTCTGATTTTTCAATTCTGGGTTTTCATCCTCGTACTCATCACAGTTTAGTTTCATGGAGATCTTGTAAGATCCTTCTCTCCATGAACCAGAGAGCGAACTCTGTCCTTTAAACCTTATCCCAATTTTATCAAGAGTAACATTCTGGACAGTCACTTTTGCGGGAACAACAACAGGATTGTCAGAATCATCCTGATTCATCTCCAGGCCTTGATGCATCTCTCCTTTTCCGGGACCATCCTCATCAGGATTTCCAGGACCCGGCCCACCCATCGGCATCTGTGAACTATTCCCAAATTCACCATATCTGTGAGTCATATCATCAAGCATCTTCTGCCAATCTTCAGGAGTAATGATGATGTCAATACGTTGTACAGAGTTCTGCGGGAACATAACCTGATAATCAGGTAATGAAGAAAAAGTCAGATTTTTACTATCCGTGTTACCCATCTTTAAAGAGGAATCGGCTGCGAGAACCAGACCCATGCTGGCAATCACTATAGTTACAAGAATTAATCCTGCATACAATTTTGGTTTCATGATGTCAGTACCTTATCTAAACTATAGAGTCAATCATACGGCAATTGAGATAATCAGAACCGCAGAGAAATCTACTATCGTCAGTGTTGTCCGGAAATACTAGTAAAAAATTTTACAACCAATGAGTTGGATATTAACAGGTATCTGATTAGTATATGACAGACAAGTTCCACCAACCTCTTATCTCTGCTCTCAATACGCTCGGTCTTACAACATACGAGGCTAAAGTATATGCAGCACTTGTCCTGTATGATCAGGCAGGAGCCAGGGATCTCATCGAATTCCTGCACATTTCAAAACCAAGTATCTACGAAAGCCTTCAAAAATTACAAGATATGGGCCTTGTTTTTAAAAAATATACTAAACCTGCCGTATATGCGCCAGTACACCCTGAAACCGCCCTCCGTATTCTTCTTGAAACTCATACCCAGGCTGCTTCAATTGCAGCAGAAGAGTTAGACCGACTCAAAAGAGAGAAGATAACAGAAGAACTGGATGAGGCTGTCTGGTCGGTATATGGGAATACCGTAGTAGAACATAAAATCCTGGATCTTATCACCGGGGCTGACCATAAGATTGACTGTGTTATGGGAGAACGTTATCTCCCCATATTCTTTAAAACAAAAATCAGATGCCCGGCCATTTCTCTGACTATCATATCTGACAATCTAATACAGGAACAGGAGTTAATAGAGAGATTCAAGAGCAAAGATGTAACCATTAGACTTTTTACACCTCCCGGTCCTGATTGCCTGCCCCACCCACCGGACTCTAATCCTGATATAGATCAGTACATTGAGATCAGAAATATTCTAGACCTCGTGATTGATGATCGAGAGGCTTTTTCCATACCACCCATAAGGGCGAAAAAGGTATCAGGACTCCATTCTTCAAACAAGGTGATCATCCTGATGACCAGGGACAGAATATCAAATTTTTCTCGACACCTTGAGGGTTGCCAGGCACCTTCTCACAAAAAAGATGGTTAATGGTATAATCTTGAGAGGTGTCCTATTCATTGAAAATAAATCATTTGCACGCATTGGAACAAATATCGTTTCATGTGGTTGCTCTAAAACAATATGATATGCACTGTAATCCTATGATGGATATACCTCTCCTCCCGACTGGTTTATCCAGTCTCCAAAGAAAGTGGCAGGAATATACATTGGCTGGTGTCGTATCCTTATCCTAAATTTCTTCTTTCTGACAATCGACGTGTGCCGCCCATGCTCTTTCTGGTGGCATGAATGACAGAGAACTCTAAGGTTGTGGAGTGTTGAATCACCACCTTCAGAAAGAGGAACTATGTGATGGACCGAGAGCTCTGCAGTATTACCACAGATCTGGCACTGGTGTCCATCCCGCTCAAGGGCCTGACGCCGGATAAGATTCCAGAATGGCGGCCTGCTTCCCCTGACAGATGCAGGTTCAGTTTCCAGCCAGGTGAGAAACCGCCTTTCACAGATATCAGAACAGTACGTCTTCCGTGATCCGGTCAAATTTCCACACCAAAGGCAGGGATGCCCGGCAGGACCAGAAATGGTGTCTGAATCCACCATAATTGATCATCGCCTTCAAAAATATATAGATTTTTCCTAAAGACAATATCTTAAGACCATTTTAACCAATAAAAAGAAGTAATACTAACAAAACCCACATATGAGAGGAAATTTTGAACAATATGTCCAGATGAGGCATAACAAAAATATAGAGAAACTGATACTACCATAAACTCGGTAAGAAACAACCTTGTAGATATCAACAGGAGTATCCCCATGGACAGCAGTTCCACCCCGATTCCCCCAAACATTTCAGAACTGATGGGATTAGACAAATACGATATTCATACCAATACCCAGTCAGAGTTCTCAGAGGAAGAGATCAGACAGCGATCACTCTCTCTTATTGCCAACCTTGTGAGAAGCAGGCTTAAAACCAATAAAGCCTGGGATCTTCTCTCCCATGATTCCGACCTTGTAATACATTGGGAGTGTGCAAACTATATAACAGTCGAGAAACTTGGGATGAATGACCACGGAAGAGTTCATGCCATTGTTGCAACTGCATCTGCTCTTCAGATACTCGAATATCTCATCGCCGGAGGCATTGTTCCCGATATCATCAACTCAGGGATGGGTGATCTTGATGATGCCTTTTTGATAGTATTAACAGCTGCGTTATGTCACGATATAGGGAATGAGGTCCACAGAACAGATCATATTTCACACAGCCTTCTCCTTGCAAGTCCCATCCTCGATCGAATTCTCCCGCAGATCTATGAAGATCAGGAGAAGATGGCAAGAATCAGGGCATTCATTCTGGGATCGATCTACACCCATCATGGAGAGCCAAAACCCCTCACCATTGAAGCCGGAGCAGTCTGTATAGGGGATGCAACTGACATGACCACAGGGAGAGCGAGAACTGCCTACGATCAGGGGAGGGTTTCTATTCACACAATATCTGCACTATCTATCGACACAGTGCAGATAGAACGAGGACAGGAAATTCCAATAGTAATCGCTATCCGGATGTCAAACTCTGCGGGCCTCTATCAGGTACAGGAAATTTTGGGACCAAAGATCGCAGCCGGCCCACTCACCCCATACATAGAAGTAAGAATTGAGTGCAGCGGTGAAACCGATGGATCGGAGAAGCAGATTTTGAGTGGAATGAAATTCATCCAGGGCACACTAATCAGGTAAACGATGCTAAAAACCTGAACCTTTCCCTGAAGACCTGAAACTCTTTTTATAATCAGGAAACATCCGTCATTTCAATAAAACCGAAGTCAGTGCTGTTAAACAATTAAAAAAAAGTGGAAAGTTTTAATTCAGAGATTATACCCTGAATCCGGACTGGTAGGTGAAGGCCTTCTGTAAGGTCTTGATGCCACCGGTCACTTCGGTAGTGTCTTTCCAGGTGTTGGTTGCTGAGGTCTTGTTCCAGGTTGCAGATGCGCCGCCATTTGCACCATTTAATGCATAGTTGCTGTCGCCGCCATCACGGGCTTCCATGATGCTGCCTGCAAAGACTGTCTTTACAGTACCTTCTGCAAAGCCGCTGCCTGAGTTTGCATCAGGAGTGACTGCAATCTGGTAGTTCAGAGCTGCCGGAACATCAGCGGTCTCGGCTACTCCACGAATCTGACCCTTGGTCGAGATCTGAGCGCTGTTTACATTGACAAGGCTGCTCTTGGCAGAGACAATGTTACAGAATGCCGGAAGGTTGCTATTGTCTGCCTGTGAGAAGACACAACGGATGTTACTGTCGCCGCTTCCATAGTTACCTGCAACTGAGAGAGTGTATTCCTCTTCCCCGACCAGGTGTGCCCCTTCTGTGCTGGCGTAGGTCAGAACCTTCTGCTGCTCAATGTTGTACAGACCGTTAGCCTGGTTCTTGGAGTTGAAATCAAAGTTCTTGTTCTCTGCGAGCTTTCCACCATTAGTGAGTATTGAGTCACGGAATGTGACATCAGCAATAGACTGACCAGCCTTCAGAATTCCGGTTGGAATAGAGCTGGGGTTTGCAATTACCCAAGACATAGTGGTCTTGTCGTCGACTGCTCCAGTAACATCAATAACGGTATCAATAGAGAAGACCTGGTTTTCAGGGGTTGCATTGGGCAGACGGTCTGCTGATGCAAAACCGGTAAGTGCCACAAGGGCAACCACTGCTATAAGTGCTGCAATAGAGAATCTCATTCTTACTCCTACAATATTTGCCGATACTCTCAGCATCAACTAGTACTCATGGGTGGATACATGATAAATCGTTTCTTATAATGAACAACCGATGTCATTGAAACAAGTTATATAGATAAACATTGCGAACCATCGAAGGATATTTCTTCGAAATGAATATGCAAATAGATCCTTGTCACCCGAAAAAATCCGCTAACATTTTCGTAAAATTGATAGATTAGGATTTACCTTTGAAGTCTTATATGTATAATGTCACCCGGATAGTCTTTATTCCACCGGTTACTGTGGCCGTGCCTTGTTCTAGGTCTATATGTATCATTTTGTACAATTGCATTCCCAAGTTTGCATCTGATATGATTACAATCTGATAATTCAAGGCGCTGGAACATTATCAATTCTTTTATACACTAAACCGTCCCCTGGAAGAAACATGAGCGCTTTTTAAACGAGGTTACTTTTAGAGAGATAATTTTGCAGAATACCAGGAATATTGATAATAATGGATGTAAAAAAACCAGTGATCTTTTCTGATGTGCTTATTCAGTTACCTGCGACGGGGAGTGAATATTCTTCCTTTCCAAATAGGTGAGTACCTCCGGTGGTCGCATAATAAGAACCAACAGGACTCAGCATTGCACAGCCCATTCTCCAGATCAAGAAAAAGGGAAATTGAAATTCTCTCATTTCATCAATACTACCAGGTATCCTGGAAAAAAGGGAGTTTAAGAAATCACTTGTTAAGGGTTACAAACCCTTCTTCTGTGACGAGTTTCTGTCCATCAGGACTGTCAATATATGCAATGAAATTTGTTGCATCGCCTGAAGGCTCTCCCTTGGTCAGGAGGTAAAGAGGGCGTGCAAGTGGATAGGTACCTGCTTTTACGGTCTCAATACTTGGAGTGATAGTAGTTCCGTTCACCGAAACGGGAACTGCATGAACACTGGAATCGATATATCCAAGTCCTACATATCCGATAGCATTTTCTGTCTGGGCGATGGTCTGCTGGACAGCACCGTTCGAGTTCTTCTCAAGTTGGGTCTTGACATAATCTGCATTCTTCATTACAGATGAGGTCATGAAGTCCCGTGAACCTGAAGCACTATCACGGCCGACTACAACGATTGCAGCGTCACTTCCTCCGACATCTTTCCAGTTGGTGATGTTACCATCATAGATCTTTTTGACCTGCTCCAGAGTCAATGATGGAATAGGGTTTTTCGGATTTGTAATGAACGCCAGACCATCGATTGCAATCTGGTGAGTCTTCAGGCCCGGGTACTTTGTCTTCTCATCACTAGTAAGGTCACGTGAAGCCATTCCAATCATGGTAGTACCTTCACCTGCTGCCTTAACTCCTGCACCAGATCCTCCTCCAGTCACCTGTACATCGATACCGGGGTGAGCAGTCATAAATGATTCTGCAGCTTTTGCTGCTACAGGCAGGACAGTGGTTGATCCGGCAACAGTGAGAACTGATCCACCGGATGTGGCTTTTACGGCAGTGGTAGTGTTTGCAGGGGTGACTTTCTTTTCAGTCTGGCCTGAAGAATTACCAGTGCAACCTGCCATCAGAACAGAGCACAGAAGAAGGCCAATCAGAATACATCCTAACATAGCGGTTTTTGAATTCATCATACTCCAACACTCGTGGGGTTCATACTACTCTGACCTGAGTGCTCATGGGCTTTCCCGCTATACACCATAGAGAGAAAGGATGAAGATGTATTCAACTGATTCCTATAGAGATCTATTGAGAAACAATCAGACATTAAACCTGCTAATATCAGAGTGAATACGACCTGCAAGGCCTGCAACAGTCTCGATATGCAGAGAGATTTCCTCAACAGAACGGCAGGATTCATTACAAGCCTGTGATGATGCATCAGCGTCTTTTGTTGTCTCCTGCATTAGATCACCAATTACCTGTGCACGTCTATCAAGGATCTGAATCATCTCTTCCTGCTCATCAGCAACCTGAACTACCCCCCTGCTCATTATAGCGATGGTTCCTATCTCACAGGACATATTCTGAAACATGTTTACCATCTCTTTTACCGCAATACTCCGTGTTTTTACTTCCTCTCGTGCACCATCAACCCCATCCCTTACCTCTTCAAACGCCTTATTTAGTGATTGGAGGGTATCTGAAATTCCCACCAGTGCACTCTTTGAATCTAGAGCCAGTCGTTTTACTTCTGAAGCTACAACTGCAAACCCTTTACCTGCGTTTCCAGCCTGGGCAGCTTCTATTGCGGCATTTACTGCGAGCAGGTTTGTCTGGCTCGTAATATCGGTAACAAGGCCTATGATCTTGTGTATTCTGCCAAGTTCCTCCTGTATTCTGATTGTTCTTGCAGCGATGAGTTCAGTCGCACCTGATATTGCATCCATGCCGTCTCTACTCTTTCCTGCAAGTTCAATTCCCCGGGACGAGATTTCATCAGCTCTGGATGAGATATCTGCAACAGATTCAGACTTTGATGTCATCAATCGAAGGGAATGCATTGCGGCATCAGTCCCCTTTATCATCTGCTGGACTTCATTTTTGACCTGACCAGCCCGTTCTGAAACAGAATACGCATAAGCAGCGAGCGTCTCTGCCTGACCTGCAACTGAGGCTATCCCTTCTCTCATGAGATCAGCCTCATTGTTCATGGTGGTGGAAGTACTCTTGAGATCCAGAATACTCTCAGAGATCCTGACCCCAATATTGTCAAGAGACGACCTGATAGTGACGAAATCACCAGTTACTTCGAGTTTTCTCCCCATCCGGTTCGCGAAATCTCCGTCAGCATAACCGCTGCACACACGGTCAATCTCGCTGACCACACCCTGACAATAGATACCTATTGCATCAAGTGAGGCTTTCAGGTTCTCAAAATCTCCAGGATATGAGATATTTTCATCCATCCGTGCATCAAACCTGCAAAGGGCATACTCACCACTCACCCTCCTAACTTCTTCAAGCGGTGCATGAATAAGGCCAATCATCCGGTTCATCCCGGTTACCAGTGCCTGGTAGTAACCTGAAAGACCAGAGAGATCACCTCGTGTCGAGAGATCACCATGCATCACCGACATTGTCAGCGATTCCACTGTTGCAATCATCATTTGAAGTGAACTCAGGGCTTCGTCGAGATCCCTGATCATTCCTTCAAACGGGCCAGAAGGAATATCTCCAACTGACACAGGAATCCAACCGGTTTTCAACTGTTCGATGGTTGTTGCTAGTACTCTGTACTGGGCCTCCACCGAGTCGAGCATCTGGTTCATATCCAATACCAGGTCTGAAACCTGTTCATTCTCCTGAAATTGACCAGGATCTAGACGGACAGACAAATTACCGGATGTAAACTGCTTACAGAGATTGGATATCTCATGATGCAATGAATCTCCTGACTGTTCTGGAGCACGTTCCTCTTCCCTGGACTTAATAAGTGCCTCATTAAAAATTTCACCAATATCTGCAAACAATCCCTTGTACTCATTAAGGTTAAGAGGGGTGAGAGAAACGGCCGG
Source organism: Methanospirillum lacunae (assembly GCF_003173355.1). Classification (NCBI taxonomy): domain Archaea; kingdom Methanobacteriati; phylum Methanobacteriota; class Methanomicrobia; order Methanomicrobiales; family Methanospirillaceae; genus Methanospirillum; species Methanospirillum lacunae. Next base: position 260,335 of record NZ_QGMY01000007.1, read on the forward strand.
TTGAGAACATAAACCACCGGGATGAATACCCAGATCGTGGCGAAAAGACTCTATCATAAGCAACGTCATCCGCGTCCGTGTGCTCATTATGGCATCATCAGGAATTTCAGGGTCAGAGGAGAGGATAACATCCTGAAGGAGAGCCCGTTCAGATATTAGCCCCTGTACCTGTGACATCAGATCCCTGGGATTCTGGTGACCCCCGCACATTAGATGCCCACCTGAAATATCAGTGCAAATCTGCCGGACAGTCTGGCAGCATTTTTGCAGATCAGAGGCACCGGGATCCGTGGTACTGTCTATTAGCGAGCACAATTCTAAAAATCCGTCAGGAATGGAAGATATCCCGGAAGGCAAGGGAGTGATCAGGAGGTGAACAACATGGCGTTTGAGAAGAGGAATCATTCTCCGGTCAGCCTGCACTAGGAAAGAACATAACCCTGGTAACAGAAAAGACACTGGTTCATCCTCTTCCCTGACAGCAAGAATCTTCTCCAGAATCTGATCACCAGGGATTTCTGTTGCCTGAAAGTGAGAAAGGGTTTGTAACCTTATTCCACGGGAGGTAGTTGGATTTACTCCTAGATATGATGCGGCCAGATGAGATATTGAGAGGATAGTTCCATCAGATTCAACAAGTATTTCAGCATGATCTGACCAGGAACGCCGGATTTTGTCATACGAAGGGAGATCATCATCCTCTCTGATTTCAGCCAGAATAAGCAACAAATAGATGAGTGACCCATTTCCATCCATCACAGGCAGGGCAGTGGTTTGATAGAGATCAGACCTGGAAGGGAACCTAAACTCAACAACACTACTTGCGGGTTTTCTCATCAAAGCAGCATCCCAGACAGATTCACCTGACAGAAGTGACATCGGGATATCCTTCAGATGACTGCCACTCAGGGATCTTGATGCATACCCTGATGTGAGGTAGAAGGCATCGTTTGCATTAAGGATGGTCAGCATACCGTCGCAGACAAGAATCGGAGACGGAAAGACCCTGACTTCTTCGCTCCAGTCAGTGTGATTATCTGACGATGAAGTGAGAAGACGGATCAGCAATTCGAGATCGCCAGGTCTTGATGAACCTGCATTATTTGCGTTCATCCCTCGCTCACCGGCAGGGAAATCCTTCCGGACACATCATGTCCGTTCTTGATACGGTATCCTTTCTTCGGGATATGGATTTCAAATCTTGCACCTTTCAGGTTTTGCCCGGTCTCTGCAATGCCCATCCCGGTGATTCCCAGAATTTCTCTTGTATAATAGAGCCCAAGGCCGGTGTTACTCCCAAACCCGCGTTCAAAGATCTTCTCTTTGAGATCATCTGGCACTCCAACCCCATCATCCTCTACGACCAGAACACCGCCATTAATCTCCTCCATAAAACTGATCCTGACAGTAGTGACCCGTTTTCCATGCATGATTGCGTTCTCTATCAGGTTGCTAATAATTTTGCCAAACATCACATCAGTATAGACTTCAACCATTCCGGTAGAGTGAAGGATAGCAAGATCGCCAAACTCATGAGAGCAAGTGATCCCTTCTATTATTGCACCTACAGAGAGCCATCTCGGCCTCTGAATCCCTATTTTCTGATACACATCAGAGAAAACCAGGTGCTCATGAATGCTGTTTATACTAGAACCAATTGCAGCAACATACGGCCTAATCTCGGGGTTAGCTTCTGCACACTCAAGCAGGAGTTCATACGAGTTCATCTGGATGGTAAGTTGGTTCCTGATGTCATGCCTGGTAATACTATTAATGATGTGCAATTTCCTGCTCGTCCCCATTAGTGCCTCCATTGCAGTCTGCTCTTCTTCAAGAGCATAATGGTGGATTGCATAGGCAATCTCACTGCACAACTCAGAAAACATGGCCAGTTCATCAGGATCGGATGCGTAATCACCCGAAAGGGTGACAGACAGCACTCCGTAAACTTCACCGGCATGCTCAAGCCTCATGGTCAGGGCATATTGTCCCTGATGATCAGGATAGAGAGGACATTCCATGCAGGTCTGATTAGGCTCACAGATCACCGGTTCTAGACTCTGTACTATGGCACGACGAGTGCAGGAGGTCCGATTTCCTGCCTTGAGATACGTGATGAGATCATTGATCCGGCTTTCAAGGCCTGCATGATACACTGACCTGACACCACCATCCCGGTCAAAAATGACGACCCGGACATTATGATACCCACGGCCTGAAGAGATGATCCTGCATACATTCTGAAGTTTTCTCTCGATCTCCTCATCACCGTGCAGAGTCCCTGATACCTCACGGAGTGCCTGAAATATCTGGTATAGGTGGTGGATTTTCTGCTTTGTTCTGTACTGTCCGGCAGCATGAAGGACTTTTTTTGCAAGTTCTGCAAACTGGGATCCCGGATCTCCTCCTTTTTGAAGATAGAACGTGGCACCGTTGTTAAATGCCCTGATGACGACCTCTTCACGACCTCTCCCGGTGAATAGGATGAACGGAAGATCATGCCCACAGTCCCTGATCTCTTTGAGAAACTCTATCCCATCCATGACAGGCATCTCATAGTCTGAAACAACCGCATCATATCTGAAAGAGGAGAGTTTCTTTATGGCTTCCTGTGGGCTTGTAGTCGTATCAACAGAGATTTTCCCGGTTTTTTCGAGGTACATCCTGGTGATCTCCAGAATGATCGGTTCATCATCAAGATGAAGAATGTGGATATGGCCAGGCTGCCGGAAAGTTCTCATATTCCGACCCTTTTGATCTTGTCTGCAAGTTCCTGTGCCTGGTCCTGTTCGATGAACATGGCCGATGCGATGCCTACCCACTTTGAGAGGTCTGCGCAATGTGACGGTTCAAGATCCCTGAACGTTAATCCGTTCATGTGAAATTTGGTCTGACGTTCAAGGAGGGTGATAGCTGCCGGCCCGAGGTACTCGGTTGCAATCACCAGGACGGTGTCTGAAGTCGTGGTCATAATGGTCCACCAGGTTGGATCACTCCTGATAATCCTGATGCATGAGAATCTTCAAACTGGTGACCATTCGCTTGAATGAGGAGGCTAGCTCACCGATCTCATCATTGCGTGAGATAGAGATCGTTACGTCTGTCTCTCCCCTGCTTATCCGGTTTGCAGAATCGATAAGGATGTGAATATCCCTGATCATTGTCCGAGAAAAGACCGCGATAATCAGACCGGCACAGATAATTCCAAGGATCAGAATGAGATAGATCGTCTGTCCGACAAAGTTCATCCTGCCCTGAACCACTCCGGCATCCATATCAACACCGACGATCCCGATAACCTGACCTTTTGCATCTTTTATCGGGGCATATGCTGCAAGTACGGTTCCCCAAGGGCGATTTACAAACTCCGGTTCAACCTGTCGTTCAGAGAAGGCGTCTTTCATCGCCCCAGTTGGTGTAGATTCAACATCGCCAATCCTGAAATTTCGCTTTCCTGTATTGTATCCGGAGTCTACAACATATTCTATGTCTGAACTGCCATTACGCAGAGTATATATCTTGACAATATCAGGATCTGATTTTGCCATTTTTGCGAGTTGTTCTGCATTCATAATGTACAGAACTTCAGATTCCATTCCTGGCTGTAACTTGGCAATTTCATTACCATTCAGATCCGCTGCAGTTATTGAAGCCAGCGCCAGCAGTTCCTGCTGGGTTGACTCCTGAATTTTTCCTGAAGAGGCTCCATAGGTGAAGAGGAAGGTAAGCCCTGATATAACCAAAACGAGGATAACAAAACCAGCGGTGAGTTTTGTCATGATCGAATTGATCATGGACGTCATATTGCTTCTCCCATGCACCCAGGCTGCAGAGGGGCATTTTTTGTGAGAGGATGCTTCTGGTATTTCATGAAGGGATGATGAGAATGCTGGATCAATAATAATTCTGAATATAATCTCTTTATTAACCCTGAACATCAGGTCTCTCCTGATAGATCAGGAGATCAATAGAGGAAGAGAAGAGGAATTGAACTATGCCCATGATCCATGAAAAATCTCATACTAAAGGAAGAATAACTCATCAGACAAAGCCACAGAATGTGGCAATTTCTTAAAACAGAGAGATCAAACAAGGTGAAGAGATAGGACCCGGAATGAGTGTCCCAGGATCCTACAGGTTTAGAATGAAATTTGTGTGTATCTCTTCACCGGTAGATCAGATCTTCTAAATTATAGGGCTGGCTATGGCTTTCTTACACTGTTTTACTTGAGTGATACAAATCCCTGCTCTTCAACAATCTTCTGACCATCAGCGCTCAGGAGGAAGTCGATAAAGTCCTTAGCTGCACCTGAGGGTGCTCCGTTGGTTATGAAGTATAAGTCACGGGAGAGCGGGTATTCCTTGCTTTTGACGGTTGCCGTAGTTGGTTTGAGCATCTTTCCATCAACATTCAGGTTAAGAACCTTGACTCCGTCTTCAAAGCCCATACCCACGTATCCGATTGCATTCGGAGTCTGGGAGACGAGCTGCTGGACAGCACCGTTTGAGTTCTTCTCAACCATGAATGGAGTGAAGTCTGCCTTCTTAAGAACTTCGGAAGAGAAGAATTCTCGGGTCCCGGATGCACTATCACGGCCTACAATACTAAACTCAGCCTGCTCTCCTCCGACATCTTTCCAGCTCTTGTCTTTGCCGGTGTAGATATCCTTTATCTGGGAAAGAGTGAGTGAATCAACCTTATTTGCCGGGTTGACGATGATGGCAATACCGTCCTTTGCCACAGGTGTGACAACCAGTTTTGAGTTGGCTGCTTTCTCATCAGAACTCAGTTCTCTGGATGACATACCGATATCGACGGCTCCTTTCGAGATTGCAGAGATACCGGCACCTGATCCGCCTCCGCTCACCTTGACATCAACGTCAGAGTGCTTTGCCATGTATGCTTCGGCAACTGCCGAGGCGATGGGGAGGACGGTGGTTGAACCGGAGATCGTGACTGTCTTTCCTTCTGCACTCACCGCTGCCGGAAGAACTGCAAGGACTACCAGGAGTCCTGCAACCAGGGCAAGAGCGGAGAGTTGTGAACCAGGTACATGCTGCGACATACGCATCACCTCCTTAATCACGTGGGAATGATCATAGAGATTTTCTCATGAAAAACGGGGATCCATAGAGTCATGAGAGAGATCTATATCATCTATTCACCTCCGGAGAGAGTCGAGATCAAGAGGGACCATTTTTGGGATCATATTATACCTATCAGAAATCCGAATCCACGAATAAAGAACTACATGTCTTCTGTTATGGTAAAGATGGTTGATTTGTGCAAACACGTGTAATGACACATAAATAACGGTTCTGCTGGGTAGAGAATATAACGGGATATTAGATATCTGACACCCTAATGCCATGATTTACATGGAGAGTAACATGAACCACCTCGGGATCCACTGGAATTTTACAGGACAGAAAAGAAGAGAAGATGTATAACCAGGTGATCATAGTTCAACAGGAAGCAACGATACTATACTCAGCGACAGAAACTCAAATTTTCAATATCTCTAATTTAGCACCTATTTAATCCTAAAACCCTATATGTTTGAATAAGGGAGTTTCATTCATAATTTACTATGGCGTTGAGTATAATAAAGCAGGGTTATTCAACTCGACAATCGGTAGGCTGAATCAGAGAAAGTTTTCTCATACCTGCAGAAACATAACCGGATCTGTCAAAGGTATCAGATCAAAACCAAACCAAACATATTAATCGCTCGCCACCTGACGCTGTTTCATGAAGAGCCAGTACTGGATCATTCTTGTGGTCATTGTCTTGCTTATCGGGATAGGCGTTGGCGCATTATTCACTCCAAAGGCTCCTACCTTCACTGTCAAGGGGGCCGAGATCAATTCAGTCAATCTTTCTGCGATTGGTCTTTCATTTATTATTGAAGTTGATAGTTCTTATCCAGTTGCTATTCCAATTAAAACACTTACATATACTGTATCATATCAGGGAAGAGATGGCCCTATCCAACTCGCATCAGGTGAAAAGAAAGGAATTATGATAAAGCCAGGTAAGGATGAACTGGTTATTCCCGTACTTGTTTCAAATCCATCCATCGTGAAATCTGCATTTGAAGTATTACGGACAGGGGAAATCAGGTTGATTATTAACGGAAGTGCAACACCAGACTTTTTAGGTGTCGCTCCGGCAGTGCCATTCAGTAAAGAGGTGGCAGTTCCAGTAAAACTTGGTGATATTAGTGGAGATATTATCTCCAGTGTCGGATCACTTGCAGGATCACTTCTTTCAACCAAGTAACCCAGTTTTTTTCCATCTACTCTTTTTTTACGGATTTCAGCACGAACGAAACAGCTTATATTATATATTACTATGCCATGCAAAATCGATAGAATTATGGTAACATCTGTTAGAGTACCTATTCTCTATTCCTGCTTGGATAACAGGGAGAAGAGGAGGGATAATTCTGAAGGTAAATACTGGAGAAAAGATTTCATTTTTTTTAAATAATGCGACAATAGGACAGAAGATCAGGATCATCTGCCTGATATTGGTCATCGTACCGGTCCTCACTCTCGGAGCCATTGCATACACTAGCGCCTATAACGCAGTGTACAGCGATATCAGTCAGAACCTTGGAAACCAGGTTTCTGACATGAAAGATGAAAGCGCGACGGTCTACAACCTTACCCAGAACAAGGTGAATGACGATCTTAACATCCTGAGAAATTCGTTTTATTCTAAAGGGACTCCAGAGATCAATGATGGTAAACTGATACTCTCATCGGGATCATCACGTTATGTGGTGAATGATAACTTCGAGATCGTTGATGGGGTGCAAAAACTGGTTGGTGGGGCTGCAACAATATTTCAAAAAGAGGGTGACAAGGCAGTCAGGATCTCCACTAACGTCATTGGTGATGATGGCAAACGGGCAATCGGCACGACTGTATCTCAGGCAGTATATGACGCAGTCATCAACAAGGGTGAGACCTACTACGGATCGGCAATCGTTGTAGGTAAACCGTATATCACGGCTTATGAACCTATCAAGAATGCAAAAGGGGAGATCGTCGGGATTCTTTTTGTGGGTGTTGAAGAGAATGCCACGGTTGGTGTGCTCAAATCCCAGATAAAGGCAAAGAAGATCGGGGAGAAGGGGTACATGTACGTCCTTAACAGTACCGGGTATACTATCCTTCACCCGACAAATGAAGGGAAGAGCGACACAGATCTCCCCTTTATCAAAGAGATCATCACCAAGAAAAACGGATTTATACACTACAATTATAACGGTGTCGAAAAAGTCGCTGCATACGCGTATTATCAGCCCCTTGACTGGATCATCATCGCAAACGGATCCCTTGCCGACTTTATGGGCCCGATTGATGCTATCAGGAACACCATCATCCTCGTAATCATACTTGGTGTCATCGCAGGGGTTGCCATCTCATACTGGTTTGGAAACTCGATATCAAGGCGGATGACCGAACTCGTCAGGGTTTCTGAACAGATTACCAAGGGTAACCTTTCAGTCAGCGTCAATGAGTCAGCGAGTATGGATGAAATCGGGATCCTAAACAGGTCCTTCCTTGAGGTTATCAGAACATTTGAGCGGTTCAGGGATGAAGTTCAGACGATCAGTTTTGCTACTGCTGAGGGAAATCTAAATGTACGAGGAGACTCATCCAAATTCCAGGGTGACTATGCCCTAATCATCGGTGGAGTAAACAAGACCGTTGACGCGATGGCAATACCAATCAAAGAGGCGATGAGACTTTCAGGCGAATATGCAAAAGGAGACTTTTCCGCACGGGTTGACCAGTCACTTCAGCTTAAGGGCGAGTTTCTCACTTTCAGGGATGCTCTTAACACCATCGGTACCGATATCTCCGAAGCCATCACCAAGGTCAAACAGGAGGTTGATGGATTGTCAGAGGCAATGGGCCATGTGGGGGCTAACGTCAATTCTGTAACGAGCGGAATGGTTGAAGCACACCACAGTATTGAAGACGTCTCTAAAGGAACCGGTCAGGTTGCCCAGATCGCCAGTGCAGTCAACACGATGGCAGACCATTGTGGCAACAGTACCAAACAGATCATGAATGCAATGCAGGATCTCGCAACTACTGTGTCTGAAGTCGCTACTAAGATGAATGATGTAACATCACTGACAGGAAGTGCATCTCAACTCTCAGAACGCGGTAAGGAGGTAGCAGGAAAGGCTGAAGCCGGGATGCAGGGAATCATGCATTCATCATCTGATATCGAACGTATGGTTACCGATATCAACAACCAGATGAGCGAAATCGGAAGGATTGTAGATATTATCAGTTCGATCGCTGAGCAGACAAACCTACTCGCTCTTAATGCTGCGATAGAAGCTGCACGGGCTGGGGAGGCAGGACTCGGATTTGCTGTTGTTGCCGGTGAAGTCAAGGATCTTGCAACCGGTTCACAGAAATCTGCAGAAAATATTGCTTCAATCATCACAGCCCTGCAGCAGAAGACGGCACTTATTGCGGATGCAGTGAAGGTCTCATTGACAGAGGTGAAGAATGGTGATGAGGCAGTTGGAGAGTCACTTGCCATATTCAGCGATATTGTCGGGTCCATATCTGAGATCGACAAGAATATGAACGAGGTGGCAGCAGCGAGCCAGGAACAGGCTGCCTCTGTTGAAGAGGTGACCGCTACTGTTCATGAATTCGGAGACATGATCCAGAAAACTGCAAAGGAGTCAGTTGGACTTGCAGCAGCAAGTGAGGAGTCTTCAGCAGCAGTTGATCAGATCGTCACCATGATCGACCATGTAAACACCTCTATGGATGAAATTAGAAGTGTTGTAAGTAAGGCCCTCGAATCGACTCAGTTTATCGAGGAAGAGATGAGCAAATTCAGAATCTGATCATAAGGTCAGAACCTCCCTTCTCCCGCCTATTTATCGGGCTTTAACACCAATGTGTTCTGACCGTGATCTCGTCTTCTACAAGGCCAATTCTCTTTGTCCTTGCTGCAGCATTTCTCTTTGGCTCTTCAGCACCGATGGCAAAACTGGCACTGGCAGGTATTGCACCGATCACGCTAGCTAGTATAATCTATTTTGGAAGCGGGGGAGGAATGGCAGTATACCGGCTTTTCCGTTATCTTCGTGGGATTGCTGAAGAAGAGCCACCGCTCAATAGGAGTTCTGTTCCCTGGGTTATCGGGGCTTCATTCTTTGGGGCTGTTCTTGCAACAACCAGTCTCACACTTTCACTTCGCACCGTTACAGCCTGGGAGGCATCAGTCCTACTCAGTTTCGAAGCTGTCGCCACTGCACTGGTTGCCAGGGTTGTATCAGGAGAGAGGGCAGGCCCAAGGGTGTGGACTGCACTTGGATGTATCACTCTCGCCTGTATTACCCTTGTCTGGAGACCGGACCATTCACTCGGACTTTCCATAGGAGCAGCCGGCATTATCTTCACCTGCCTCTGCTGGGGTGTGGATACCAGTTGCTCACGAAAGATAGCAGGTCGTAATCCGCTTGAGATTGTGATGTATAAAGGCCTCTTTGCCGGAGTAGTCACCTTCGCAATTTCTAGAATTATCGATGAACCACTTCCACAAGCAGGTCCGGCAGTGGTAGCCGCGATCATAGGTATAACCGGGTTTGGCGGTTTGATGACATTCTGTTTCCTTAAAGGGCTCAGGGATCTGGGTCCAGCCCGAACCGGCTCTTACTTCGGAATAAACCCGGTGTTTGGTATCATCATGGGTCTGATAATATTCAGGAACATTCCAGGCTTGATCTTCATCCCTGCTGCTGGACTGATGCTCACCGGGATCGCAATCCTGTTGACTGAGCATCACAGCCATATGCACCGTCATTCTCCTGATGTTCATGATCATCGGCACAGGCATACCGACGGACATCATGATCATCCACACCCAAAAGGGACCCTTCCTATAGGACCGGATGGATATCATACTCATCTTCACTCGCACCGGGACCTCATTCATGAGCATGAACATACTCCAGACATTCATCATCAACACCAACACACACGGTAACAGATTTCCGGAGATCTTAGGTAGAATCATACTTCCTGCAGCGCAGGATTAAGAATAATCCGGTTCAACCTATCAGCATGTTTGCAAAACGGATCGATAACCTGCCCCCGTACCTCTTCGCCCGCATCGATGAGATGAAGGCAAAGAAACGCAGTGAAGGGGTGGATGTCATCGACCTCGGAGTAGGGGATCCCGACCTTCCCACTCCGTCCCATATTGTGCAGGCACTCATTGACGCTGCACAGGATCCAGACAATCATCATTACCCCTCATACCTTGGAATGCAGGCATTCCGTGAAGCAGTAGCCGGATGGTATAAACGCAGGTTCTCAGTTGATCTTGACCCATCGTCTGAGATCATCTCATTGATGGGCTCTAAAGATGGGGTCGCCCATATCCCAGAAGCACTCGTCAACCCGGGAGACTATGTCCTTGTACCAAGCCCCGGATACCCGGTGTACTCCACCGGAGCACTCTTCTCAGAGGGAAAAGTTCACGAGATGCCACTTCTTTGCGAAAACAACTTTCTCCCTGACCTGGATGCAATTCCTTCAGACATAGCAAAAAAATCCCGGCTCATGTGGATCAACTACCCAAACAACCCCACATCAGCTATTGCTCCGCCAAAATTCTTTGAAGAGGTTGTTCAGTTTGCCCGAGACAACGATATTGTGGTTGTCAGCGACAATGCCTACTCTGAAGTCTCTTTTGACGGATACAAAGCACCCTCATTTCTGGAGACCGACGGAGCATCAGAGGTTGGTATTGAGATGCACTCCCTTTCAAAGACCTACAACATGACTGGCTGGCGTATCGGAATGGCAGTCGGAAACAAGGAGATCATCAGGGGCCTTGGAGTGGTCAAGACAAACATTGACTCAGGAACTTTCAACCCGGTGCAGTATGCTGCTATTGCTGCACTTTCAGGTCCGCAGGACTGTGTCGCAGAAGCCTGCTCTATTTACCAGGAGCGCCGTGATGTTCTGGTTTCAGGGTTGCAGAAACTCGGATTTGATATCCAGGCACCAAAGGCAACATTCTATGTCTGGCTGAAAGTAGAGGACAGTATGGCAACCGCTGCAAAGATGCTCAATGAAGCAGGAATCGTCGTAACTCCGGGTATTGGATTTGGTAAATCAGGCGAGGGATATGTCAGGTTTGCAATAACCAGGTCTGTTGACCGGATTCGTGAGGCTATCGGAAGGATGGAGTCGGTATCATGGTAATGACCCTTCCACCACACCTCTCAGTCAAAGACCGACACCTGCGAATCGGCGGCTGTGATGCAGTGGAACTTGCATTTAAATACGGAACCCCCCTCTATGTCACAGATGAGGACCGGATAAGGGCTAACTTTCATGGATACAAAAAGGCCCTCTCATCACGGTACCAGAATATCAGAATTCTGTATGCTGCTAAAGCAAACGGTAACCCTTCAATCCTGAAGATCCTTGCAGAGGAAGGAGCAGGAGCAGATGTCTTCTCTTCAGGTGAACTCACCATCGCTTTGCAGGCAGGAATGAAACCTGAGTACCTCCTCTTCAACGGGAGTTCAAAGACCGAAGCTGATCACCGGCTTGCAGTCGAAAAGGGCGTCAGAGTCTCACTTGACTCTATCGACGAACTGATGCAGCTTGACCAGATAGCAGGTGAGGCAGGAAAGGTAGTTGAGGTCTCATTCAGAGTAAATCCGGCTATTGATGTTCCAACCCATCCAAAGATTGCCACAGGACTGGCCACCTCTAAGTTTGGAATTCCGGCAGCAACCATCACAGAGGCATATGCACAGGCTCTTGTATGTAAGAACGTTGTTCCGGTCGGGATACACTGCCACATCGGGTCGCAGATTCTCTCTGTGGAACCATTTGCGAAAGAAGCACAAGTTCTGATGGAAGTGGTTGCAGAGCTTCACAAAATGGGTGTAAAATTCAAGTTTGTGGATCTCGGAGGTGGCCTTGGAGTCTGCTATGAGCACTATGGCGGACCTGCTCCTGCATTTGATGCCTATGCAGACGCAATCATGCCAGAGATCATCTCAACCTTCACAAGACTGGGTATCTCACCAGAGATCTGGATAGAACCAGGCAGGTCAATGGTCTGTGACTCTACGATCCTGCTCACAAAGGTCAACTCAGTGAAACAGGCACACAAAACATTCGTGAATGTGGATGCAGGGTTCAATACCCTGATCAGACCAGCGATGTATGACTCGTATCATGAGGTGTTAGTAGCAAACCGTGCAGGAGAGGAACAGGCAGGAACCTACACCATAACCGGGCCGATATGTGAGACCGGTGATATCCTTGCCCATGATCGCAAACTCCCTGCAATTCAGGTAGGAGATCTCATTGCTCTTCTTGATGCAGGGGCCTATGGGTACTCAATGGCATCGCAGTACAACGGCCGGGGACGCTGCGCTGAGGTACTGGTAAAAGGGGATAAATCAGCCCTGATGCGAAGAGCAGAAACAGTTGATGATCTTCTGGCAGCTGTGGTAACACCACCATGGCTGTAAAGTCTTTCCTTTTTTTCTTGACTGAACCCTGCAGAATTACGAGACCGGAGAAGATCCATGGTCAGGTATCACTACGCACTTGTTGATGACCTGATCAGCAGGGAAGAGTTTGATCGCAGGATCGAGAAAAAGATCGAAGCCTGCGGTAACCTTGCCGATGAAGTAGCTGCTGCTCTTCTGGTAGTCCGGGATCTTGGTAGATCACATGTGAAAATCAAAGGACTACGAGGGAGATCCTCGCTCTTCTGTTTCTATGCAAAGATCCTTGCCTACTCAGAAGTTAAGGAATTTGATAGGGCTGATGGGAACAAAGGGCTTGTCGCACGGGTCACGGTTGCTGACGAGACAGGTCAGACAGACCTGGTCTTCTGGGATGAACAGGCTGCAGCGATTAGTGAGTCTTTTGAGGCAGGGGAGGTTGTTGAAGTCATCGGAAGGCATGGAAAGAGCCTGAAAGAGATTCAACCCCTTAACCTGAGGAAAACACATGTCGAGATAAACTGCGACATGAATCCGAAAGAACAGAGGCAGCCTGAGCGAAAGGATATTGATCTCATGTTCATCAGCCTGCAGCCTGCCAAGACCTTTACCAGGAAGGATGGTACTACCGGAGAGATGGTCAGCGGAATTGTAGGGGATGCAGGAGGGACAGCACGTCTGCTCTGTTGGGATGCAGTAATGCTCTCAGGACTTACTCCAGGCATGGCAGTACATGCAGGAGGTGTCCTAGAGAAAGAAGGGGATTTTGGGGGTAGGGAGATCGTGATTGATGAAAATACCCAGATATCTCCTGTAGTACAGATGCCTGAAATTCCATACATCCCGCTCGGAGAAGTGAAACCAGATCAGACCGTGACAGTATCAGGACACTTTGTGCAGGTACTGCCACCACGGCCCTTCACCAGGAGGGATGGAACTTCTTCGTGGGTACGGAATGTAAGGATCTCTGATGAGACAGCCACACTCCCGGTAGTACTCTGGGACGATGAAGCATCCCGGACGTTTCTCACAGGAGAAAAGGTGATCATCTACCATGTGCCTGCCCGGGTAGGGAGAACTGGTGAGACTGAACTTTCGGTGGGAAGAGGAAGTTGTCTGATCATTGTTCCTGAAGGTGGAGAGAGGATCAGTATAGATGGAACCATCATCGAGAGCCCTGAAGGTAAGGTCATTGACAATGGCGTGCAGGCGTTTTTGATCGAGGGATCATACCAGCACGGGACTGAGATCATTCTTCATGGAATCATGAGCGGAAAGAGGCTGTTTATAGAGGGTGATGAGAAAACCGGCATATCTCTGGAGATTGTACAGACAGATCTTAAACAGTTTCTTGAGAGCCTCGAATCAGCCTGAAAATACACTTTCACACAGTGATTTGCACGACCATATAATCATTACGATATTACAACCCTCAATCCACCAGAAAATATCCAATTTACTCCCTTTTTTTGGCACCGACCATTTGATCCTACTACAAGGACCAATCCATCTCATCATTTGCAAAATTCACATCCCGTATGAAAAAATTTGAGGGTGAAATGATGACCATATCAGCCGTTTTTCACCGGATTCATGATCCGCATATCCATATTGCGAAAGTATTGAAAACGCACAATTTCAGATAATTCAAAAATTAAGGGCCAATTATGGCGATTAAGAGTAGTTCTGAATTCTCTCTTTTCACTTTCGCCCTGTTTCCCTGAAGTTTAAATGGGGGTCTGAGTGATGGGTAGAGTAGGGATAGAACATTATGGCAGCAGAAGCATACCAACTTGAGGACATACCAGGCGTCGGACCAACCACTGCAGAAAAACTCCGCGAAGCAGGATACGAGAGCGTTGAAAAAATAGCACAATCAACAGCCTCTGAACTGTATGAATCTGCCGAGATCGGTGAGGCTACCGCTCGGAAGATGATCAAGTGGTGTATTGCTCAGACTTCTCCTGCTGAGCAGTCAGACAGTGAATCCACCTCAGCAGACGCCGGTGTTGAGTTAGCGCCTATGAATACCAGAAGACTGGAAATCGAGGATATACCCGGTGTAGGGCCTGCAATAGCAGAAAAACTTCGTGATGGAGGGTTCCTTACAATTGAAGGAATTGCAACAGCTACTCCATCGACACTCTCAGAGGCCGCCGAGATTGGTGAATCAACCGCCAAGAAGATGATCAAGTGGTGCAGGGAGCAGGCAGACATAGGGGGCTTCAAGACCGGCACAGAGGTCTTTGAGGCACGACTTCTCATCAAGAAACTCAGAACCCTGGTTCCTGAAGTAGACGAACTCCTGGGAGGCGGATTTGAAACCCAGGCAATCACTGAACTCTACGGTGAGTTTGGTTCAGGTAAATCACAGATTGTTCACCAGCTTGCAGTAAACGTTCAGCTCCCCGAGGAACTTGGCGGACTTAACGGATCGGTCATCTACGTTGACACCGAAAATACCTTCAGACCTGAGCGTATCGAACAGATGGTCAAGGGACTTGAGATCGAGGGAGCAGACCCACAGGAATTTCTCAAGCACATACATGTAGCCCGGGCCCAGACATCAGATCATCAGATGCTCCTGATAGAGAATACTCATGAACTTGCAGAAGAACTCAAGAGCCAGGGCAAGCCGGTAAAACTCATCATTGTAGACTCGCTCACCGGCCTTTTCCGGTCAGAGTATGCAGGCAGGGGAACCCTGGCTGAACGTCAACAGAAACTGAACAGACATATGCATGACATCTTTAAACTCTGTGATGAGTACAACGCAATCGGACTTGTCACAAACCAGGTAATGTCAAACCCGGCGGTTTTCTTCGGCGACCCCACAAAACCAATTGGAGGAAACATCGTCGGGCACACGGCAACATTCAGGATCTATCTGAGAAAAAGTAAGGGAGGAAAGCGTATCTTCAGACTGGTTGACAGCCCGAACCTGCCAGACGGTGAAGCTACATTCCTCGTGGAAGAGGGTGGCCTCAGGGCCTGTTAAGTTGTGCTACGAGCAGTTATCACTGACATAGACGGGACACTTACTGACGAGAGACGCAGGCTCAGTACGTGTGCAATAGAAACGATTAGAAAACTCCAGGATAACGGGGTTCAGGTAGTTCTCGCTAGTGGGAACACCTCCTGTATCCTCAAAGGTCTCTCCAAGCTTATCGGAACCAGTGGGACATTTATTGGTGAAAATGGCGGAGTATACAGGGTAGGATTCACCGGTGATCTGAAAATTCTCCCTAACCGCCAGATAGCGCTTGATGCCCTGGATCTCCTTACCAGGCATTTCCAAGAACAGGGGATTACTCTTGACATGTACTCTCCCCGTGAAAGGTTCGCTGATGTCGCATTTGCCCGTAATGTTCCGGTTGACGAGGTCAGAACTCTTCTTGCAGACTGGAACGTATCAGTTCTTGATACCAATTTTGCTATTCATATCCAGGAGAAGGGCTTTAGTAAAGGCTCTGCCTTCAGGCATATCGCAGGTGATCTGGACATACCGCTGTCAGATTTTCTTGCCATCGGCGACTCTGAGAATGATACCGACATGATTCAGGCTTCAGGAACAGGATGCTGTGTTGCTAATGCAGTACAGGAAGTAAAACAAGCTGCTGATTACGTATCCTCAATTCCGTACGGAGAAGGATTTGTTGAGGTTATGACCCGGTTTTTCCCTCACATTCTTGAGAGATAACGGTCAATCACAATAAAATCCTTGATATCACGAACAGATTCAAACGGAACCATCATCCGGTCCCCATCCATTTGGTATCCGGTGGTGTCGTATGTCTCGTCTGGTTCGATGATCAGGTCTGTTATCTGTCCGGTATCAAAATCAACCATAAGGTTGCGCAGCTCGCCGATGGCTTTCCCGTCGTTGGTCATGATCTGCTTGCGGGAGAGGCTCCGTGCAAGTACCGCTTTCATAACAGATTTTTCGGTCGTGAACGATATTAAAGATACTTTTTTGAAAGGGTATTTCACCAGGTTATCCCCCGCAACAGGCTCGCAGATGATTATGACCACCAGGAGCGTCTGATGAGCGCAAAACTTATGGATTTAGTTTTGTTTAGACGGTCTCATTCATGACCCAGTCAATATATCCGGAAAACCCTTTGGAAACCGGGAGTGCAATGATCTCAGGTACCTCATACGGATGAATAGTTCTGATTGCTACAATAAGGTCTTCAACACAATGATTCGCAGTTTTAATGATGAGAAGGTCTTCCTTTTCATCACAGAGATGGCCTTCCCATCGGTAGAGAGACCGGACGGGAGTTATGTTCACACATGCCACCAACCGGCGCTCCAGGAGCTCGCGGGCGATTCGTGTTGAATCATCAGAAGGAGCAGTACAGTAGATAACCGAGATATCAGAAAGGTTCTCGTCAGCCATTGATAGTTCTCGGCTTTCAGGATATATGAAGATCATTCCCTAGCAAGGGAGGAGACAAATATGTTTAAGTGCCTGAAGGTTGTTCTAATATAAGCATCTGTGCTGTTGTGGCCTAGCTGGTTAGGGCGCCAGACTCATAAGAGAAATCTGAGATATCTGGAGGTCGCGGGTTCGGATCCCGTCAACAGCATACTAATTTCAGGTTGGAATTTCTAAACACAATTCCTGCTTGAATTGAAGTTCTTTTTTTACATACCAATAAGATTGAAAACTACTAGAAATGAAGAGGCTATCAAAATATCTCCATTACACGTTTAGATCTCTGGTCTGAATTGCAATACAGACCCCCTTCCTATTACCAAACCATATGGGGCGTAGGGATGGGCGTAATGTATGCGGGGGACTCAGATCATTATCAGAACTTCAACCATAATTTGTCCCATTCTTTTAATCATATAAAAGCCCGAAAGATAAATTATCTGTTCACGAATTGTGTCTTCTGAAAGGGGGGTTAATTATCCTCAGAAAATCACGCTGATGAGAAACTATTTCACGTGACACATCATTGTGGTTCTGCAGACGGATCAGTAAATTCTTACAATAGTTTTGAAAATATCATTTTTGTTGATTAGATTCACTTCTATTTTTATGTAATTCTCTGTAGCAGTAAAATCAATTTTTTATCTGCGTCCAACCTTTTGCAAAACCCAGGAACTGAATTTAATGGATGGAAGTAAGTTATACGTAGGCAATCTCTCCTACTCAACCAAAGAGAATGAGTTATCAGATCTGTTTTCAACATACGGTCAGGTCGTAAGTGCAAAAATTATCGAGAACAAAGGATTTGGATTTGTCGAGATGGGATCATCAGATGAAGCACAGGCAGCTCTCGATGCACTAAATAACGCTGATTTTGGCGGCAGAACTTTAAAAATTGATGAAGCACGCCCGATGCAGCCAAGGACAAATTTTGGCGATAACAGAAGCGGAAGTTCTTCCGGCGGCTATAATAAAAGACGTTACTAATTGTAAAGTAACACAAAAATCCTTTTTCTCACCGATATTCTTTAAAAAGTTTATATCGATGGTTCTATTTTTTTTATTGAATTAACTGGTTTATTCCAGAACCAATAAAAAACAGAAATTTAGACATACTTATTTCTTCGTAACCAGTCCCGTTGAGGAGGAGTGTATCGATAAATAATGTCACATTTCTCGTCCTGGAATGCCCACGGGGTTATTAGTATAATGTCCCCTTCACGAATCCAGACACGGCGTTTCATTTTTCCTTTGATTCTACCAAGGCGGCTCACTCCATCTGAACTACGGACTCGTATATGAAAAGACCCAAGCATTAATTCTGCAATTGCGAATTGTTCACCCTTCCTACTATTAGGAAGTCGGACTCTTATTGTGTCCACTTCAGGCTGTCCAGGTACCGCTGGTGCCGGATTGGTATTTGTATCGCCATCTATCTGTGTTATCTTATCATCTCCGGTAAAAAGTGCAAAGAAACTACGAAAAACCTGTCAAAATGAAAAATTCAAGATTTGAGCAATCAGTTCGCACTAGTAACTATGACGAAATTTCTCTTTTGAAAAAACGTAGTTAGTTGTATAAATAAATGGTGTCTCAACGTATGTATGTATCGGTGTCAGAAAAAGGAGAGATTGCAAATTTTTTTGAGAAAATCGGTTATCAGAGATAACCGGTCTGACAGTTTGCTGAAGAAAGAGAATTAAAGAGGATGCATATGGGTAAAGATAAATCAGGTAGAATCTATACCGGGCATCATCTTACCTACACTCTTTATTATTAGAGAAAACCGATTTAAAAAAGAGTAAATTCTTTGGATTTTATTTAACGGTTAAAATGCAGCTACATTCTCATTTATACCACTGTTGGAGGGGCGACTCTGTTTTTTAAACACCATTACTGTGATATCACAAATATAAATCGGTTCAATCCTTTCTTTTCAGGATTAATCCCTCTTCCTGATCCCATTCCATAGTACGATCACAGGATCCTTTCTCTTCCACGTGTGTCATCCGTTTTCCTTATCAGGGTATGATCTGATAGAATCCCTCAATCTTCAAATTGCTTTTGCACCAATGATGGTTTGTCTGGCAAGGATGGGGAGCTGTTGATCCTCTATTTCCCGGATAAAATTCTCCATATCTTCATATTTATCCAGTGAATTAGTCCAAACAAGAAACAGAACATATCTCTCAGCTTTACCAAGATCTAATTAAGAAAAAGGAGACTCAGGTTGACACTGTTAAATTAACTGTATATGTCCCTGAATTATTGTATTGGTGAGATGGATTCTGCTTTGTTGAACTGACACCATCACCAAAATTCCAGTTCCAGGATGAAGGACTTCCAGTTGATGCATCATAGAACTGGATGGTGAGAGGGTTTACATTCAAACCAGGGACACCATAGAATTTTGCGACCGGGAGAGATTTGATATGAATAACGCCTACACCATAATGTTTCATTCTGGCATAATACCCACCCCAGGTCATGTAATGGTCTGAATAATCCCATGTGTCATGTAAGATGACTTGATCAGTACCAGAATATCCTATTCCAAGCATTGTATGTCCACTCACCTGAATAAGAACTGGATAACCTGCATCAATTTCTGCTTTATATTGAGCATAGGTAAACCCATATCTATAACCCATGGAGTCGATATACTGGTTATAATTTGTTAGGACACTGTAACCGCGTGATTCGGCAAACAGTCTCATACCATGCATCCCATCGCGGCTAAAGTAGTCGTAATCTTTAAAATCATATGTGGGTGAACCATCTGCATACCACCAGAAAGTGGTACTTCCATCACCATTTCCATATTTTTGGTTCATATTTGTACCCATATAATCGGCGATACAATCCTGAGGTGTATGCTCTGCCCAGGAACCGTAATATGGATCTACACCGGAGCCATATGCATAGTAATAATCATCCTTGTGCCCTTTTGTTGCCCTCCCATCAAGCCCATATTGAGATGCTGACAACGGGCACTGACCATACCCTTCAGATGAGGAACCCCAGACGGTGTTGGTTAATGGGAACACTCCGCCATTGGTCGGACCTGTGTAAATATTAGAAAACCCTGCTCTGTCATAGTACCCAAACAACATAGTAGCAGAGGTTGCAGAACATCCATATGACCACCTTAATGCAGGGACTTGACTTGAGGGCAGAGTTTTTACAGAAATATCACTTTTATCTATGATGTTTGATGCCCCGTTCCACCCATCAGGAGGCAGGCCGGGTCCAACAATTCGTTCATCAATTAGACTGCCATTGAGAATTTGACGTGACTTCAGTGTTGTATCCGATGTAGTTAACAAGCCAGAACTGATAGTCGTATTTACTGAAGCGGACATATTTACTGTTGAATTATTTACAGACTGGGTTGTCAGACCCAGAATAGAATGAGAACCAATCTCTTTAAAAATAGATGTCTCATACCTTTGTCCCATTAAAGAGACATCCAGGACATTTGGAAAATCCAAAGATAGGAGACCATTACCAGAGACAGGAAACGTGAGGGCACAAGCAGGGACGGTGAAACCCATAGTGCAACACATCACCAATAACAATGACGAATAACGCAGGTTCATAGTTCTTCTCTTTCAATGATTGATAACCGAAACCATAGCCCTTAATAAATTTGGGAAGGACAAATACGATGTATAAAAGTCAGCGTCATATCTGCATATAATAACTTTCAAATGATATGCGGATACTCCCCCCATAATTAGAATGAATCGGTATATTTTTTAAAAATCGTCTGCATGGAAACCAAGCAGGACCAAGACTGGTCCCGCCGCCAGTGATTCTGATATTTCGATCGAAGGGCTCCCCGTCGATCTTAATCCAGTCGTACATGGTAAAATCACATGCACTTGAGACGATGATGAATCAGATTCCTGAAAAACTATTTACTTGGAGGACGGATGAGGAAAAGCACTTTTCATCAATAATATACAAGATGCTCCAGGGATCATCAAGTAAATGTATCGGTTTAAAGGACTTGTAATAAAATTCCTAACAGTATCAGCCTGTAACAGAACCCTTGCCGGGGATGAGAGTGGTTATCATTCACACACCGAAGAACAAAGGCCTTCTTTTGGAATGGGCCTTCGAGGCCAGTAAATATGAAGTGAATGTTGGCATGAAAGAGATGACCCCCCATCAAGTGATGATACCCCTATCCTGGTGAAAAAAAGGAGCAGAATACTGATCTGAATATTCCGGCACTTCGGAAAGTTTCGGACAAATTACAGAAATTTCCGCAACCAATTCAGGCACCAATTGCAGTCAGATCTAGAATTAATAAATAATAATATAATTTTATGTACTTATTACGGAAATTGTGAGAAAACAGAGAGCAGGATAATTGATTCATGAGAGTGCTTGTGTCTCTTCATCTGAAATTTGCAATTCCGCAAATGGAGATCATGATCATCCATCTGGAGAAAATTTACACTCATATTGTAAAAATAGTCGCCATATGCATTGCAACGATGTCCGCAAATCGTTTGCAGAAACTCATAATGAGTTCAGATAAATCGAAATCTCCGCCAATCCTGGTGAGGAGTCATCTAGGTCCTGGAAGGGGAGGTGCTCTGATTTTTGCGAGATTGACCAGGGATTTGGCAAAGAGTCATGAAATTCTGTGGTCTGAATGGGTTCATTACATGGAACGGATGCCAATAGAGAGACTGTCTATTCATCCTCGAATAAACTGGAAAATCCCGGTCATATTATGCCAAGAGAAAGATTGACATTGTCGCATCGTTCAGGTCTTTTCTCGGTGTGATTTATCCTACATCCCAGGACAGGTTTGCAAATCATTCAGGTCACGGATTCTTTGGAAAGGGTTTGGATATCACCGATGTTAAGGATTACTCTGCCTCATCACTTCTGATTCTTGTTCGATAACCCCGTGCCCTGGAAGATTGGCAGTCACAAGTAAGATCATTTTGCGAATAGAGGACAGATCACCCGGTTCTGGATAATATCAAACTCTCTGATGCGATGAAGGAGGTCTTAAAAATAGTTACACCTTCTTTTAAAAAGCCGTTCAAGTACCAACAGTTGACATGGACCGGGGAGGGAAGACGTCCATCATTCCTGAACGGTGTGTCTGGTGGGTTGCAAAGGTCCTGAGATCCAGCGAAATCCAGATATGCTGCTTGTTCTGGTGAAGGCTCATGCTGTGTTGATGCAGAACCAGCGGGAGAGGAGCGAGTCAGAAAACATGGTCATCATCAACGCAACGGTTGAGGACTTCAGGAGTGCCTGCCGGCTGTATACAGCCCTGAACGGGACCGATGGAGGTCAGCAGTCCAAGCTGACCAGAAGAGAGTCTGAACTGGTTGAGGCGATCAGAACCCGGGGACAGGGCGAGATCACGATCTCGGAGATGCAACATATTACCGGGTGGTCATACTCGGTGATTCATAAGATGCTACATGGTTCAGTCAGTCGCGGGCACCAGTATTCAGGGCTTCTTGAGAAGTGTCCTGCCATCTCGGTCTGTGACCGGACACTGGTTACCGACGAGGGAGGACTCAATGCAGCTCACCGGAGGTCAAAGGCGTATGCCTGGGATCCCTACGTGTATGACTGCTGGATCCCTGATGATGGCTGCTGGCTTGACGGGTACGGGCCAGGTGATATGAATTGGAAGGATCCATCTGGCGGAGATGCGAACGGTGACGGAAGGATAACGAAAGATTCCACCATTGTATCCGGGGATGGTAGCGGGTTGGAAGAGGATAATCTTAGTAATAATAAGATTATTAGTACTCATAACGGAGAATCTGTAAGTATGAAGGAGGGGATCGGAGAGCGATCCTCTGTATGTACACATATACGTGAACTGTCAGGTTCCGCCAGTGTTGATCAAAGTACCCAATCTGATGATGCTGATTGCCCGGTTTTAAAATCAGGGGATGATTCTTGCAGCCACGAGATCCGTAATCTTCCCGCAGCTGCCTCTGTTCGTTCGCCAGGTTCTGAGAATTCCGAAGGATCAGGATCTCTTCCTTTGAGCGGGATCAGGTCAGAGGAGTTTACCAGTATAACCGGGGGATTTGGCACCGGTCCCTGTGACTGTTGCGGGTCTAAATGGGTGAACTATCAGGAGAGAATGACCTCTGCACGTCTGAAAGAGGCTCCACGGATGAACAGGAAGATCTGCAACAAGTGCTACGAGAGGGTACTCAAGGCCGAGTCGTTACAGGTCCGGGTTCTTCCCGGTGTTCTGAATCCGGAATTGATGACCCGGGTCAGCAAGGATCTCGGGAAGTGTGAGGTCTGCGGGAGGCAGAAGGCAACCTGGCAGGATCCGGAAACGAAGACTGTGATATGTGAGATCTGCTACCAGAATCTTCCCGGGATAAGGGAGGCTGCCGATGAGAAAAACGCTGACTCAGTGGTGTGAGAGGGTCTTGTCTGGGTCTGCTTTGTGAGTGGAAATCTGAACCCTGATTCAGTACATGATGCAGTCCGGGTGATTGTTGACTGTCAGGGGGAGATTATCGGCGGGGTAGAACCTCATCCGGTGTTTCCATCCGATGAGGGTGACCTTCCTGAGTCGGCCTAGGGAGTTAAGGTGACGATTCCGGTAGAGGGTCCGGTATATATGGTGGTAGCAGAGCAGGTAGGGAATATGCTGGAGAGGCGGTCCAGGAAAAAGGCGGCAGTGTTTATGCTTATGGAATAATTTTACAACATGATCAATCAATATTAAATCAAATTAGTCATATTATTGAATATTATATGCAAGAAGAAACAGAGAACCAGCCTTTATTTATCGAGATAGATAAAGAAGGATTTATTAATTCAATTGATCAACATTTTGAAAGTAAAATAATTGAACTTCCATCTTTTTATAATCCAATTCATCCTATTTTTTTAGGAAAATCACATCTGTTTTCGATATATCAAGATTCGTATCTATGTATTTTGTGTGGTTTGTACCATCCAGGTATCATGTTGATGGGACAATTATTTGAGATGATTCTAAAAGAAATCATCTTAATTTATGATGGTGTCAATGATGAAAGACCATTAGAATCGATGATTAAATATGCTAAAAATGAAGACAACAAAAAAAGACCCATTAATGGACCTCTGTTACCTCTACCAATATTAGATCTATTTACTAGGGTAAAGGATAATATTCGGAACCCGTATATGCATTTAAATTATGCCAAAATATTCGGTGATGAAAAAATCAGAGGTTTTAAATTTCCATCTGGTGCTACTTTCGATGAATTAATTGAAAATAGCCAAAAAGCGTTTGATAAATTAAATAAAGGAGAGATTAAACTAGTCGATATTGATCCTGTTGTAGATAAGATTATTGCTGACACTACAAAGCGAGATAATGATGCTAAATGGGCAATAGAATGGGCTTGGGAACTATTTCCCTTGTTTGAAATGCTAATTGATGAATATCTAACTGAAGACCAATATGAAAAATATGCCATAGAACATAAGGGTGATTATGATACTATTCCATCCATTGAATTAGATTAAGATTGGAAATAATGTTTTAATTTTTATTATTACTTCATTTATGTGTCTTTATTATAGTAATGGAAACAGTTTATGATATTTTTTCCAATACTCATTTAATGCAGTTTCGTAATGAGACATAATAATTATTGCATCACTGCTTAATGGTAGGTTTTCCGCATTCAATAGATCTAAGAATTCTGCTGATGGCTGATCCACTAGAAGATCTTTTATTTTTGATAATAGAAAGTTTATTTTAGTTATTTTTAATGGGTTTAACTCGTCTTTTTGTTTACCTTTGGATAATATCTTTAATTCATTAAAAATTCCATCAAACATACTTTTTAATAAATTATATTTTTCCCAATCAACCTCAGAGGGATAATTATTCGTAGAGGTTAGTTTCTTCATTTATAATCCTCTTAAATGAAATTTTTTGGGGGGGTATGTTTTTACTTTTTTATTATAATCATCGGTTATCCAAATCCAGTCATTAGAAAATTTTTTAATATTTTCACATCGATATCTTTCCATACTCTCTAAATATTGAGAGAGCATTATAGTAACATCACTATTTGATGGCAACTTATCTATCTCAAACACCTCAAAATCTGAAAATGGCTTATTGTTTTCCGATAATAATGTGTTTGCATTTTATAACACTTTATTAATAAAATTTAATTTAAATATATTTATCTCATCGTTTGGTTTTTTGCTTGAAAGCAGTGAAACCTCTTTATAAAAAACTTCCATTTGTTCTTGAGTAGTTATAAAAAGTTCTATTATTTCTATGTTCATATTATCACCTCATGAAGGACATAATCGAGTAAATTCTACATATTTTTTGTTAATTACTTCTATAGGAAATCGTTGTTTATTTTCATAAATATTACACATTTGAATAATGTCACTATCAGAAAGTATTAGTATACACTTTCTGTTTCCACCCCATAAATTTATTGTATTTCTTACTATTTTGGGTAAGGGAGGGTTTCGAGTAACAATAATCCCGAATTTGCCAAATTGTTCACATAAATATCGATTAACTTGATTTATATGCTCAGGTAATAATTCCTTAACATTTTTTAATTCAAAAACAATTTGACGACAATTATATTCATCATAAAAATATTGCAAAAAAGAAAGAGAACGGTTATTATAAAAGATTAAATCGCGTATTAATATCCCTGAATCGGTCCTACTTTGTTCTGATGCAAAATCTAAATGGGGATAAAATATTGATGGTAACAACTGACAAATATTGTTTTCGTACTTTTTATCAGCATTTCCATCCTTTCCAGTTGGGATTTTTAAAATTGTCGAAATCTTATTTTTAGCTGATAAAATTGGAATTGATGTAAATAAAGGATCATTTGCGCAATCCTTGGAACTTCTTTCTTTAATTTTTAAATATGTCTGTATTTGATCATAATTATTGCGGTTATAACTAAGTATTTTAATGCGATCGGGTAAGATTTCTCCGGGTTTAAGGATTTTTTTAGCAAAAAAATTGTCGCAATAATCTTCACTATTTATCCATGGAACAAATCGAAGCCATCTTTTTGGAACTAATAAGATGGGTTCTCTTGTAGATGGATTTTGTGGAAGGTAGGTCTCTTCATCAATGAAATTATGTGTTTTATAGTCATATACTTTAATTTTAGTTCTATCAATTGGAATATTGTACTTATCACACTGTTCTAATGTGAAATCAATTAAAAATGATTTAATAAAATTACAAGCGATGTCACTAACCCTATCTTTGGATATTGACTCAACATATAACTGTATTTCTTCAAAGTGGACGAATCCAGATTCTTTAATTTGAGGAATATCTTTGAATAGTGAAAGAATCTCTAACCCTTTCTTCTCACCGATACATGTTCCTTTTCTTTTTTTTGAATTTCCTAAACCAACCTCATTACATTCAGATGATTGTATTAAAATATCCAAAGCAACTGATTCTTTTCCAGTTGTTACTAATTTTCCCAAATTATTAAAACAATTAGTAATTGCAGTATGTAATGAATTATCCTGTTGAGATGGAGATTTCCAAAGAAGAAAAGGATCTAAGTATAATGGAATGTCCTCATCTAAATAAGGAATTGCAAAATCAACTTCATTTTGAGTAACGGGAATATTATAATAATCATTCAATCTTGGTCGAATTATTGCCATATTATCCATCTCTATGTTAATGCCTATGAATCCCATGAACACAATAATTGATCATTGTTGAAAAAATTATCTCCAAGCCGTCTATCTTTGAAATTTATCAGTATATGAGATTAAAATATTCATCAAATTGTTATGTGTGTATTAATCAGAATAATTGACCATACAAGAAGGATGTCAATGCTTACAGTTATTTTTCTAGTATACTACCAGATAATGTGCCGTATGTTGGTGTTCCTCCTAATAGTACTTTTTTAAGGTATTTTTCACCTTTTGGAGTTATTCTACATATATTATATGAAATAACATTCCCTCTTCCATCAAAAATTATATCACCCTCAATATAATTTTCTAATTTCAAATTTTTTACAGATTCTGATATTTGTATCGGATTATAATCTTCAAAAGGAGGAATATTTGTCATTGGATTGACATTTCCATCTTCAAAATAATCATTAATTAGACATAATACTGATAAGTCACAATACGAACCTCTCATATATAGGGTAATTTTTTTTCAAATAGAAAAAGTTGCGCAACAACTAAAAAAACCAAAGATACTATTTCCGGTATCTCTCGGAGATATAAAATGGACAGAATATTATTCATGCAAGTTCTTGTACAAGAGCACCGGAGCCAAGACTGTCGGACAGTTTTCAGATTGCACCGTCATCGCAGTTACCACAATTGGGATGACTCCAGGGTACGACAGTTCAGAGGACTTCATTCAGCTGTAGGCTAAAATTCCACGGAAGCAATAGCGAAATTTCAATATCATTCATGTACGATTCACTGATTATCATACTATGAACTCGATCCAATGATAACCGGCATCCAGATGAGAAGAAATATGAGGTTCAGCAAGAGCGAGTGAGGGGTAATACGGGGGAATATGGATGGAAAACCCGAATTTGAGTTGAATATTTTCAGAGAGAGGTAATGATCGCGGCACTTGTACTAAAATTCATCTACCTTGATGAGCAATATGTGCAATATGGCCAGTGCCCAACCATACAAACGCATACCCCTCACCCCTTCAACATGGGAACAACTCTCTCTCCTAAAAAAGCCTGGTGAAACATTTGACCACCTGATATCTGATCTCATCGAAGAACGACAACGGCAGGATATGATCAGACATGTCAGGCATGTAGCAGAACATGGGGACTTTGTCTCACTTGACGAAGCAGAAGAAGCCTGGAAAGAATGAGGGTAGAAGTAGAGAGGCGTGCGTGTGATTTTGTCAGGGAATTACCAATAAAGAGCCGTCGTATTATTCTCACCCATTTGAGAAGACTTGAGGACCCATTACATATTCCTGAGATCGAACGGCTTGGCACTGATGTGTACCGGATGCATATTGCAAGAACATATACGGTTTTTTTCCTCGTTCTACTGGAACAGGATCTGGTCAGAATTACAGACATATATCCCATTGGGATCGCTCACAAACGCTACAACAGACTAAG
Source organism: Methanospirillum lacunae (assembly GCF_003173355.1). NCBI lineage: Archaea > Methanobacteriati > Methanobacteriota > Methanomicrobia > Methanomicrobiales > Methanospirillaceae > Methanospirillum > Methanospirillum lacunae. Next base: position 288,459 of record NZ_QGMY01000007.1, read on the forward strand.
TTGAGAGACAAATCGAGGGGATATGTGCATATCGTGAAATCTTATTTTTACTTTTTTTTCACCAGGTCAGCCAACGGAGTAATTTCTTTTCGATAGCCTGCGGTTATCGCATACCTAATGAAATAATCGGATCTAGTGGATAATTGATGACTTTCAGCCCACTATCTGAATACTATCACCCATTAATTATACCAACTTGCAATTATTAACTAACACAATTATTTACTATTGCAACTAATAGATCTGGGTAGATGATCAGCCAGGAAGAAAATATCCAGGATGTTGCTGCGAATGAGATTATGAGCCTCTTTATTGACGTCCATACCATCATGATGCTCACAGCCCCGGATATAACCGGAATGCAGGAGGCAAAAATCCGCCTGCTCGGCCTTCTGGAAATGACAGGTTCACAATCGATGACCGAGTTATGTAACCAGATGTTTATATCAAAGCCTTACATGACCCGTCTCGTGGATAGCCTGGTATCTGAAGGATCAGTTGAGCGACATCCGGATGTGAAAGACAGAAGAGTCATAAACATCTCCATGACAGAAAAAGGGAAGGAATACCTCTGTAATATGCTCATGGAGTTAAGGAACCGCATGAAATCCTTCCTTTCCGAATTTTCTTCCACTGATCTCGAAACAATCTCCAAGGCCAGTACAGAATTACACAGAACAATCTCAAAAAACCCCAGAGTCAAAAATCAGGGAACATGGTCATTCTACAATGCACAGAATCTAAAGGAAAAATGACAGACCCCGGATCGATTCTCTCTGGCATACCAAAGATCCATCAAAGCGGTATCCACCCTTCATACACACCGGGTGGAAACAAGGTGACACCATTACCATGAAACTCACACAACTTACAAACGCATTCCTTATTGTGGGCATAGCCCTCCTGACCGTATCGATACTGACATCCCCGGTTCTTGCCGGAACGAAGTACATGTCCGGATCTCCGGATCTTTCTGTCACTATTGTTGGAAACAACGAGTTCGCACCCGGAACAACAGTACCTCTTCAGCTCCAGGTTCAAAATTCAGGATTGAACGAGATCAAATTTGTTCAGACTGATATTGTAGACACTGATGACAATCCAAGCACCGCAAAAATGGTGTCAGTCTCCCTCCTCCCTGGTGATAGTCCTGCCCTGATAAAGTCAGACCCACAGATGATCGGGGACGTTAAGGGATCATCGAGTGTCCCGGTAAATTTTGCTATATTAGTCCCTGATAATGCAAAGGCCGGGAAGTACTCGCTGCCGGTTGAACTGAACTACACCTACCTGCAGAATGCCGAACAGCAGGGAACAGACAGCATCACCTATCGGTATGTTCAGAAGAAAGTAACATTCGATCTGCCATTCGTCGTGCAGTCTGCAATCACCATGCAGGTATCTGATGTAAAAGCCGAGAACATCAACTCCGGTGGTTCGGGATATCTCACACTCACCCTGAAGAATGTTGGAACTGATACCGGGACAAATGCGGTTGCAAACCTGAGCAGAAGCGGGAACTCCCCGATTGTTCCGGTCTCAAACAGCGTATTCCTGGGAACATTAGCACCAAATACTACTGCAACGGCCAAATATAAGATCAGTGTCTCAAAAGATGCAGAGCCCCAGGACTACCCGGTCGAGGTATCTGTGATGTATGACAACGCTGATGGCGAGACCCAGGTCACACCGTCCCAGAAAGTGGGTGTTTCAGTAGGATCTGATGTCGATTTCACTATAACAAGCCAGAGCCCTGAACTCAATCCTGATAAGAAGAGTTACGTCGAAGTTACATACCGCAATGACGGATCGGTCCCGGTGTACGGGGCAGAAGTGAGGATCAGTGCAGTAGATCCGTTCACCAGTGCTGATGACCTTGCATACCTCGGAGACATGAAACCAGGGGAGAGCAAAGTTGCCAGATTCGGCTTAACCCTCGATGCAACCGCTGATACCAAGATGTATGGCCTTGATTCAGAGATAAAATACCGTGACGCCCTGGACGACAGCCATGTTTCAGATACCATTAAGGTACCGATCAAGGTTGTTCCCAACGCAGGACTAGCGGCACTCATGTCTAATCCGGTTGTAATCGGCCTAATTATGATAATCATTCTCGGAGGAGCATATTACCTCTATGAGTACCGGCGCAAACAACAGAACCGGTGAGAATAGCGGGGTAAAAACCGAACATGCAATCAATTTTTTCCGCAGTCTCTGATCTCATCGTTCACAGGCCGGGAATCCTCACCAAGATAATCCTTGTACTGATGGTCATCTCCCTGTTTGGGATGACAATGGTCTCAATGGAGACCGGAACCGCCACCTACATGGATGTAAATTCTCCGGAAGGAGTCCTGATTGAACATTATACAGATACCTTCTCGAAAGAAACCGTAATCCTGCTTGTAGAATCAGATGATTCAACAAGTCCGGAACTCATGCAGTATATCGATACACTGGAAGATCCACTGAGAAACCTTCAGTATGTAACCTCTGTATCAACCATCGTAGATGTCGTGAAATCCCTCAATAACGGAGTCATTCCTTCCTCATCCGGAGAGATGACAGAAGTAATGGCAAAGGTTCCTGATAATGTAAAGAGCGGATATGTTCCATCAGGGATGCTGAATATGGGGGCAATCGGCCTTGAGGCAGGATTATCTGAAAACCAGAAAAAAAGTGCTCTTGCAAATCTCAGGAAGTTTATTGCAAGCACGAATGCTCCACCGGGTGTTTCGATTAAACTGACCGGCTCTGCTGCATTCGATGAGGAGATGGGCGCTGCGATGGGAGAATCCATGGGGACTCTCATCATGGCAGCACTCGTCCTCATGGTCATTGTGATGGGCCTGCTCTTCGGATATGTCAATCACCGGTTCCTCCCGGTTGTCATTGTAACAGCAGGACTTATCTTTACATTCGGATTCATCGGTCTTGTTGGCTACAAGATCAGTATGGCCGTCATCGCAGCGTTCCCGGTTATGATAGGGCTTGGTATCGACTACGCCATCCAGTTTCAGTCCCGGCTTGAAGAAGAGTCCAGGGATCATCCCCTCGCTGAAGCGGTGTATATCACGATTACCAAGACCGGTCCTGCCGTGATGTATGCCATGCTTGCAACATCCATGGGATTTGTAGCCATGTACATCTCACCGGTCCCGATGATGCAGGGGTTCGGCCTCGTCAGTATCATCGGTGTGGTGACCTGTTACATCACCTCGCTCATCGGAATTCCCCTGATTGCAGTACTTATTAATTACAAGGCAAAAGGGCACGGGAATTCAAGGCAGGCGGCAATCGTCGACTCAGTGCTCTCAAAGACTGCGGTCTGGGTAGCAAAACGACCGGTCCCGGTTCTTCTGATCGTTCTTCTGGTTGCGTTTGTTGGAATCCAGGTCGACACCCGGATTCCGGTAAACACAGATGAGAACTCATTTGTGCCACCTGATATGCCCTCGAAGACTACCCTGGACAAGGTGACCAGGACGATGGGTTCTACTGATACAGCACCGATCGTTATCCATGGATCTGATGTTCTCACGCTTGATTCGGTGAACTGGATGAAGGAGTTTACCGATCTTGAGGTCAGGACACGATCGAAGATCACCCAGGGAACCAGTATCGCGGATTATGTGATCACCTATAACAACGGGGTGATGCCACAGACCCAGAGTGAACTGGATGCGGTTCTGAATACGATTCCTAAAGATGTCAGGGACTCGTACGTAAACGGGAATAACGAGGCAGTTATCCAGTTCAATACCGTAAAACTGACGACAACGACCCAGAGTGACCTGAAAGAGGATATCGAAGGGGATTTACTGCTATACCCGGCACCTCCGGGGATCAAGTCACATGTTACCGGTAACTTTGCGATGTTCACCAATCTGGTCAATGATATTGTCGAGAGTAAGGAACTTATCACCTATACCGGATTTATCCTGGTAGTTCTGTTCCTGGCAATTGTATACCGGAACGTAAATGCAATTACCCCGATTGTGCCGATCGCCGCCGTAGTCGGGTGGAATGCAGTCGCTATGAACCTCCTTGGTATTGACTACAATGTCATGACTGCATGTCTGGGATCGATGACAATCGGTGTTGCTGCGGAGTATACCATTCTCGTGATGGAACGGTACATCGAGGAGAAGGAGAAGACCCCTGATGTAATAGAAGCACTCAAGAATAGTGTAAGTAAGATAGGGTCTGCCATCATGGTATCAGGATTTGCAACCTTCTTCGGGTTCTCTGCCCTGATCCTCTCGACCTTCCCGATCATCTCTGACTTCGGGTTAACAACCATCATCGCAGTGCTCTTCTCTCTGATCGGAGCAGTCGTCATCATGCCGGCAATCCTCTCATTTGTTGACAGGATCAAGCATGGTGTAGAAGAGTTAGAAGAAGAAGTGCTGCATATTCCCCTTGCTCACCAAAAATAATTTTTTTTCTGGTCCTGCAGAAAGATCCTGGAACCGGTATTGGTTACAGCCCTATTGTCCGGATGTCCCAAAGAACCACGGGTAATAGATTTAGATACCGCTTAAACCATCAGACCCGGTCAGCAGGCCCTGCGTATATACCTGATCCGAGCCACCAGTCCTCATCTACCCTCTGTACATATCCCAGTTTGGATTCGATCGTCTGGTTGTGAGCGGGATTTGAGTAATAAAATCGGACAAATCCCGACCCGTTTCGTGCCGCATCGAGAAACTGCTGTGTATACGGGTTTCCATATGCATCAGATTCTCCAAGTCTGTTCTTTCCAATCTTTTCCGGGTTGAACGGGTGGGCAAGCGTAGTGCAGTTAAAATCATAGGCATAGATATAGAGTTCACCCTTGACAAACGAACCATTGGGGTTGGAAAATTCAACCAGTGCTGCTTCCCGGCCATGTGTTTTAGCATAGGAAACCGCATTCTCAACAAAAGTGACAAGTGTCTCATTTGAGGTATACTTCTCATGAATTGTAGAATTCGTAGTATCAGGAGTTGAAATGGGGATCGGGGACTGGCTATATACATGACCAGTAGAACTCAGAACAAGGCAGAGAATAAGCACAGCAAGGAGCGGGACCGGGGTATTTATCATACTATAGTGTTGGGTGATCTAATAAAAATGAATCAGTAACTCCCCTAATAACCCATTTGGTCTGTTCATCCCGCAGATGGAGGATATTTTACCGGATCAGGCCAGGTCTGTTGGTCCGAAGGAATTTGGAAGCAGATCACGGATAGTGGTTACTTTCATCTCGGATCCATTTGAGACAACGACCCGTGTGTCCAGCCCGAATTCTGATATTTTCTGCCGGTCAGATCCGCACGGGTACGCAAAATCCCCTCCTGAACTCATAACTGCTATCGCTGAAAACGTCTGCTCTCCTTCTGAAACTGCTTTATAAACCGCAACCTCTGCTGCGGTTACAGATGAGCCGTAAATAACATTCTCCACGTTTGCCCCTGTGAATACAGCTCCATTAGCGGTAAGTAGGGCTGCACCTACTTTGAAGTGTGAATACGGGCAGTATGAGTTATTTTGAGCCTCAATAGATACTTGATCAGGTATTCATCAGTCACTGATTCTGGTGCGATCCCGGTTTTATGAATAATCTAATCATCAGCAGAGAGAGGAATTACGATCAGACTGACGATGACCAGGACCAGATAAGCCAATACTCCATTGTACATACCAGGTATCTATAACTGATAATGAAAATAAACTCGATTCATCTCACAATACATGAAAGAATCAAATATTTGATTCTCATATAGCAAGAGTAATAACGGGTATGCATCTATGAGGCCGAAAGAGGTCCTTCAACAATTTGTTGAGGCATTTAACAGGACTGATGTCGAGAAACTGGTCAGTCTGTACCATGAGGAGGCAATCAACCACCAGGTCGCAGAAGAAACAGTCCAGGGGCACGATGCAATCAGGAAGATGTTTGTAGAAAGTTTTGCGAATGCATCAATGACCTGTATTGTAGAAAATATGTTTGAGGATGGAGAATGGGCCATCATGGAGTGGAGGGATCCACAAGGTCTCCGGGGATGTGGGTTCTTTCATGTCATTGACTCGAAGATAACGTTCCAACGGGGGTACTGGGATAAATTGACGTTTTTAAGGCAACAGGGTCTCCCAATTCCCAGGGAGTAAAGAGTTTATTATATGACAATGATTCAGGAGATTTACTATCAGTAGTGAAAACCAGGATATACCAACAGTTTCTGGCACTGAGTCAGTGGATGGAAATAAGATCTGCTTGAATCAACAGATTTTCGGAGATCTAGTCAAAGTATCACAAGTCATTATCTCCCTGAAGTCATACTCACGAATACCTTATCTACCCGGATGCAGGATTTCCTCATAATTTCGCTTGGACTTCCTATCTTCTCCTATAGGAGATCCCAGCCTTAGACCACGGAACAGGATACCAGCGAACACACTTTATCATTATTCGAGAGACGAAGGTAATGAACATCATAGGATCTATCCTGTTCAGAGACTTGAAATCATAAAAGGGAACAGTGAAACAGGTTTATGACCCTACCCTGTCCCATACCGATTCATGGTTATACAACCTGCTAGTATCAATCTCCGGCAGTATGATCGGACAGTCATCCACCGCTCTCTTTTCATCCGCGATTCACGAACAGATTACCACGGAGCACCCGGACATAACCCTCATCACTTTCCTGTTTCAGAGCGTTGCAACAAGTTGCAACAGTTTAAACCAGGGATAAAACCCACAATCCCTTCTATTTTTTCCATTTATTTTAAAATGCATTTCCCATCTAAAACCAGATGCAACATCCCCAGACGCTGTTAGTTCAGTTATCATGACACTAAGGTAAAGGGGACACTGAAAAAACAATAATCATTATTCAAAAATTATTTCTAACTGATTTTAACAGGTTTTTGCTAACTTATTTATAACCTGTTTCATGCAACAATAGTATGTCACACAGAGCCCTGCACAAGGGTCGCCCGAAAAACCCGGACACCCAGGCAGGTTCTGTGCACAATAGATGAGCTGCGTTCAACATGTCCTCCTACAATCAATGTGACTCATCATCAAAGCAGGAAACCAGACCTCTCAGGAAAGGTTTCCAACTCTCTGTTTGCTGCAATGATCCAAAAGAATCTCAACCAGCCGCCAAATCGGCTGGTCCTTCCTCCTACATTCAATCAATTAGTACATGGAGTTATTATGTTCGCCAAAGGCACACTCACCAGTACCTACAATGAAAGACAGATGACCCTGATAAAGTATCTTGAAGACAGGGTCAAAGAGGGAAAAAATTTCTTTAAATCCAAGTATATCGCCAGAGAAACTGGTCTCTCCTCTAAAGAGGTAGGAACAAACATGGGACTCCTGGCTGAAAATTGCCCCAAGTTCACAATTCAGAAATACAGTTATTCAAACAGCACCACCTGGTTGATAACACCCTCCCAGGTATAACCAGTCTTTTTTTACCAGTTCTCTGTAAAGTACAAAATAACAAGATACTAACACAGAGTTACACCCTTGCCGCCAATCAGAGATAAAATGTTTATAGCCATTTCAGTTCTGGATATCTGACAGAATGATAATCGGTTAGATTTTCTTTTAGATCAAGATTCATATAGACTTCGGTCTTCTATTCAACCTCTGAACAACGCAAGGGGTGAGTGATAACTCTGTAACCTTCAGATGTGAGAGCCTGAACGTATCAAGGTATGAGGTTATCAAAGTTATAGTATGACCGGCATTGAGTCATATGTTGTCACTGATACAGTTCTGACTAAATCCCGTTTTCCAGGAAATGTTTGCACAAACATTTCAACAAAATATCAAAGATGAACCCATTATCAGAGATTTGCACGCCCATTCTATTGGATCACTGAGGAACCTTATAAAGAAAAAGAGTTGTCAGACGTATGTCTGCCGAATTTTTCCATACTTCGTATAGATCAGGTATCAGGTGAAAAATATAGAATACCTTAATCTATGAGAGCCGGATTTTATTATATTTAGATCTTTATGTCTTTAGAAAAAACCCGAATCTGAAAGTTACGCAGAAAAATATAAGTACAAGCCTGTAACAAAGGAAGGATATCCTTTTTCATATGAGAAGGATATTGGCTTTTTTGGATTGCTCTATTTTGCCCTTATTTGCGGGACAATATACCCGGTGAAAGTGGTCATATACTCTCATCCCCATGCTGATCACTATCAGGGAGTAAAGGAGGTCACAACAGATGAGACTTGTAATTCCGGTGATGTCCAGATCATCGCCCCTAAACACTTCATGAAACATGCCTGAAGTGAAAATATGAATGCAGGAGATGTTATGCTCAGGCGTGCAACCTACCAGTACGGAATTCAGTTGTCAGGGATCCAAAAAGCACCATTGACATAGGCCTTAGCAAAAGCCCGTCACCTGGAACTGCGTCGCTGATCGCCCCCATTGTTAATATAAAAAGGTCGGACAGAAACTGACTGTCGACGGCGTTCAGATAGAATTCCAGTAGGCTGAGAACACAGAAAAATGCCATTTTAATGGCAGAAAACTGTACTGCAACTTATCATAACCTTCTGACCCTTTGAGGGGCATAGGTTAGAGACGCATTCTTCGATCTAATAATCTGAAAGAGGCACGTGAGATGGAAAACAGATGCCCTTGAAAAGCTCGGATACCAGGTTGAGTCAGGAACAACTCGAAATGCCTACTTAACGGGTGCACAGGAACTGAGAAACACTGAACAGGTCACCTCTGGAGTAGTATATCAGAGGATATCATGACTGTCATGTCCATGAGCCAGTTATTGGATTATATTTCTGTCAGGTAAATGGAAAGAAGGCTGATGGAGAGGATTACAAGATGAATATCGTTCTATCAGATATGGGTGATAAGGCTCTTATTCAGGTGAAAAATGACGCACTCATACACTGATACACTGGGTTGATACATCCTATCCGGATCCAGCTGTAACAGTTTCGATGCCAGGGATAACACTTGAAAAACTTGCACTCGATCCCTCTGTATTGCCTGATAACGTTACGACAATGGAGGATGGTAAAACCTTTGAGACGGTTTGTCGGAATGCTAGTCCAGTTTTATCCCAGGCTGAACATAGTTACTCCCTGAGTATCCGATTTTTTTCATATCCCATATCAGGGACCTGGGGAATGTGCCACCTGCCCAGCAAAACCTCAAAACATTGGCTTTGAACATCAATCAGAAAAAAGGAATACTACTCTCCTGGATATACTGGTTGAAATACTCACGGCTTCAAACAAAATAATTGATTAAATTAAGTAGTCTATACTACTCCCTTACAATCATATAACGTATTTCGCATCATTGATGTAGAATTTCCTGGATTTGTCTCGTCATTCCATTCTCTTTCAGGAACAACAGGACAACTATCCTGTATCCATTGAGTAATTCCTCCGCTTTTTCTTCCCGGCATTCCCTGTCCATTCTGGCCAAGCAGGAAAAACCTGATCTTTCCGTTGTGAATAAGCGTTTTCAGGGATTCGTTTGTGAGAATGTTATCACCACCAGAATATCCGCCCATTGCCATAACAGGGGCACCATATTTGATGATAAGATCATCTGCTGAACGGGAACTCTCAACTCCAACTAGGTACTTCTCACCAGCCTGATGAGATACCAGGTACAAGTAGACAGCAGAACTGTTTCCCTGAAACTCCCCTGGTCTCATACTATCCTGTCCATGATCCAAAACCAGACCTGGACCCGCAGACGGCATATTGCCTTCTCCTTTAAAGATAACCGAAGTGCATGACCATGCAAATGGTGCAACACAGAGAAGACCAACTGTGAGCAGAACCACCAGGGTCTGCTTCCCTGATGATACCGGAAGAGTGCGTAAGAAGGCCAATACTATAGCACCAAGGATTGATCCTGCAAGAACGATCCAGGAGAGTGGTGCCAGAAAATCTGGATTATACCTGAGAAATATCCACTGACAGGCACCTGTTGCAATGATTGCAGCAATGAACAGCCATCCTTTGATCCCAGGCTTCTGATAGGCATCATACATCAAAAAAGCCCCGATTCCAACGAGACCTGCAAGTGGAATTGCCACCATAACCACGTAATAAGTGTGATAGAATCCGCTTGTGAAACTGAAATACAACAACTCAGGAACAAGCCAGAGAGTCAGGGCGATTGTGAGAATTTCCTTCTCGCTTAGGGCAGTCAATACAGACCACCTGGGCCTGGAAACCCAGGCTAACAGGCCGATTAGGGCAAATGGGAGGAACCAGCTGATCTGTCCAGACATGCCTGAATCCCCCATCCTGAAGAAGCCCGGTTCACCTCCGTCGTTCATTCCCGGATTACCACCAGGACGTCCTCCTTCCATCCCGAACGGAGGGGTACCAGGCGTTCCATTTCCGGCAAACCCGGGTGGGCCTGCAAAAAACCTTCCTCCGGGTTCATACATAGAGCCATCAGTTCCATCAGGCAATGAACCCTGTTCAGGGGGCGTGATATTCAAGTCAGATCCCGGATCTCCAAATCCACCGTTTATACCAGGAGGGAATACTCCACCTGAACCGTCTGGGAATGCTCCCGGAGATCCTCCACGCAACGACCGATTACCACCAATTTCACCACCGCGGAACGGCATAAACCCGCCGAGTAACCGGTTTAGCCCATTATATCCAAAGATTAGGTTAAATTCAGAGTTATCAGTGCTACTTCCGATGTATGGCCGCTGATCGGCCGGTGTCAGATCCATCATCAAAGCCCACGATGCAGAGACCAGAATCAATACAACTAATGCTGGAGCAAGATGCAGGATCTTCTTCTTCCATGAGAGCCTGAAATTAAGCAGATAGATGCCAAAGCAGGCCGGAACAACAGCAAACGCCTGTATCATCTTTATATTAAACCCTATTCCGATAAGAACCGCAGATCCTACAAGGTACCAGGGAGAACCTGTTTTCCAGGCAGTCACAGCCAGAAAAACAGCACCAAGAAGAACAAAGATCAGGAGCCCATCCATGTTGTTTGTCCTGGCGACAGCCACAAAGATGGGAGTGATGGTGAGAGCAAATGCGGCAACAAGTCCAGCCTCTTTTCCCCAAGATCTTGAAACCAGCAGGTACAGCAGTAATACTGAACAGATCCCGGCAAGGGCCTGGGGAAGAATAACGGAGGGGCCTGAAAATCCCAGTAATGCAGCACTCACGGTCTGAACCCAGAGACTAACCGGAGGTTTGTCAACGGTCACAAATCCGGTTGGATCAAAGGAGTTATAGATCATAATCCCTGGATTTGTGAGCATACTCTTCACTGAAGCAGCATAGTACGAGTTTGAATACCCTTCCTTTGCCAGATTAAAGAGGAGAAAGACTGATGCCATGATCAGGATTCCCACCAGAATCAGTTCATGACGATATGTACGAATATCAGATTGAAGGTTCACGAAATTCACCCGGTTCGAAGATATACAATTAAAAGTTGTGAGATGCTGATCTGTGTGCAGTTATTTAATATTCACTATACTTAGTTGTTTGAAGAGA